>CAJTYF010000022.1 GCA_910583945.1 uncultured Bacilli bacterium | reverse complement strand
TATAACAAATGGAATATGTTTTTTCTTTTCCCGACATTCCGTTACACTATCGTTTTCCTTTTTATATTGGCAAAGTTGTAAAAAAAATGTATAATATTCTCTATGAGGGAGATGTGGAGTTATGAAAAAAATAAAAAGTCTTGTTTTTCTATTAATATTAGTGGTTTTATTTCCATTAGGTGTTAAAGCAAATGAAAAAATTAATGTTTATCTTTTTAGAAGAAACGGTTGTGGTTTTTGTGAATCTGCTTTAGAATTTTTTAATAGTTTAAGTGAAGATGCTGAATATAAGGAGTATTTTAATTTGGTAGAAAAAGAAGTTTCTACAAGTAAGAAGAATGCTAGTGCAATGGAGTCAGTTGCTAAAGATTTAAATGTTAATTTAGAAGGTGTACCATTTATTGTCATTGGAAAAGAAAATTTTGAAGGTTATACTTCTTCTTGGAATGATTCAATTAAAGCAGCAATTAAAAAAGCTTATTTAAATAGTGATGGTAGTTATCAGGATGTTGTAAAAAAATATTTTAATGATTTAGAGAATGAGAAAGATAATGGAGCAGCTGTGACAATTATTATTTTGCTTGTAGCAGTTGCTGGTATTGGGTTTTTAATTTATATGGCTAGAGAAGATTCTAGTGCTACTGGTGAAGAAGAAAAAGAACTTTCTATAAAAGAAGAAAAACCAATTGTTGAAGTTAAGAAAACGACTCAATCAAAAACTACAGCAGCTAAAAGTACTTCAAAAGCTAAGACAACTCAAAAAAAGAAAACAACGACCAATAAAACGAAAAAAACAAATTCAAATGCAAAGAAAAAATAAAGTATCAAACTTTATTTTTTTTGGTTATAAATAAATTCAAAATATCAATAATACTTGATAGAATTAATAAAATGCCTACTATTTGGAAAATAATATTTTCAGCAAGAATGGTATAAAGCCCCATGGCAATAAACATTAAACCGAGAATTAGAATTAAAGAATCACGATTATTAATGGCTATAATGGCTTTTTTGATTCCATTAACGATGAGTGAGAAACCAATGATGAATCTTAAACATGTTTCTAATACACTTGAAAGAATAATAATGACTAAACCAATGGCTAAAAAGGCAACGCCTAAAATTAATTTTTGATTGTCCTCAATTTTTAGTTCTTGCTTTAACTTGTAATATCTAAATAAATGATAAAGACCAAATAGAACAACTATGCCACCTATAAGGTAGCAGACGATAATAACGGCTTTTGTTGAACTTGTCAGTAAAATAATTCCTAATATTAGAGAAATTAAAGGAAAAATTAAAGTTGTTTTTTGTGGTCCTCTTTCTTTGGTTTTCTGGGGCTTAATTAATGTTGTTTTTTCTCTTTTCATAAATCACCTTCTTCTAGTTCAATCATACTAACAATTGATTTATTTAGCAAGTTATTTTTAGATAGATGTGGTAAAATAATACTATAGGAGAAAAATCAAGTATGAAAAAAAGTCGTTTGCTATTTATTGCTCTTTTTTTAGGAGTAATAGGAGGATGTTATTATTTTATGTGGAGGTATCAAAACTCTTATTTACAAAAAGAGGAGAGCTCTTCGATTAATCCCCCTTTTGTTTCTCAAGTTGAAGAGGATGTAAATTTGAAAAATTTAGAAGAAAATCAGTTAAATATGAGCATTTATTGCTTAAATTATACGGATGATACGACTTGTAGTGAAGAGGTTTTTTTTAAAATAAAAAATGGCCAGTTGTATTTAGCTCATGAACGTCAAGAGGTTCCTATTTCCTCTTCTGAAAAATATGTGACGATTTATAATACCTTTAATGATTGTGGAAATGCCTATATGATCTACTTGTTGTTAACTGAAAAGGGTGATTTGTACGCTTTTAATATGCAAGACTTTTTAGAGGCAATGGGTATTGTGATTGGGGACGAAACAATAGGATTTAAAAAAATAATGGAGCAAGCTTCAATTGATTTATCTTTGATTCAATTAAATCATGAAGAAAAAATAATCGGAATTAGTAAGTTTAAAGAGGGCTATTTACATTCAACTTGTGGTGAAGGTAACTCGGTCGTTTATTCTGATAAAAAAGAGTTTTTAGTTGTTGATTTAGAAAACCAGCATTTAAATAAAAAATTTGATGGTCATATTGATGAAATAGGACTGATGGATAGTGAAGGATTTTGGATCTATTCTGATAAAAGTTTAAGTATTACAGGTAAAGAAAAATTACATAATATAAATAATGAGCTTTTCGTTTACAAAAAGATTTTTCTCTTTCCGTATAATGAAAAAATTCAAAGCGATTTTATTTTAGTGGATGAAATGGATGACGTTTATGTTTCTTCGAACGAAAATATTGCACCTTATAAGAGGACTAAAATGGTTCATTATCAGCTTGAAAGTGGAACTTTAAAATTAGTTCTATCGAATCAAGAAGTTCTTCAAATTGAGGAAGACGTTGTTTTGTATGAAGGAAAGAATTAATTTGTTTAGGAATAAGAAGAAAAAACTCGAAAATTATCATTTGTTATGTTATAATTGGAATAAGTATAAAAGGGGATAAAGAATATGCTAAAGAAAGAAGATATTTTAAAAGTTTTGAAAAAATATGGTTTTTATTCTCTCAATCGAGCACCCTATCTTTATCAAAATGAAGGGCAGTTGGGTGTTTATTTTGTATGGCCAAATAAGCAATATGGACATTTAGAACGTGTGAGTTATTTTGAAGACGAAGCGAGTGTTGAAGAGGCTATTTTTAAATATTGGTGGTTTATAAATCATAAGGATCAGTATCCCATAACGGTTGAATTTGATGATTATGAAATCGTTCATCCACACATTATTTATAAATATAAAAATTGTGTTTTAACGGTTGAAGAAATGAAAACTTTTTCAGAGTTTTTAGAAACTTATGTGGATCCTAAAGAAGAATTGATAAGAAAACAACTTTCAAGGACCGTAACCATTCTTTTATCTCTTTTAAAAGAAAAGTACAAAGAACAAAATGAGACGTTTAGTAAAGTGACAGAGTATTCTGAAAATTTAAGAATGCTTACTAATACTTTTTATCAAAAGTTAAAAGAATATCAAAAGGATAAGGTAGAAGAAAATTTTGAATCAGAGGTTTTAATTGATACACTTGATGATAGTGAAGAAGTGGTTAAACGTTTAGAAGAAGAATTTAAAACTCTTTCTAGTTTTGATGAAATTAGAGACTTTATTAATACTTTAGCTCATTGTATTAAAGAACTTGATTTTTCTGAAGCGCATTTTCAGAATGTTTATTTATTAAACCGTTATCCTTATGAGATTCAAGATATGAGTAAGAAAATTGAAATTTTGAATCAACAACTTAAAGTGAGAAAAAAATTATTTAAAGGAAAGAAAAATGCTTTAGAAGAGTTAGATCTAATCGATGATACCAGCGAATGTAAAAAGATGATACCTGTTGAACTTTTTATAGAGGATGAAAAGAAAAAAGTTCAGAAAAAATATGAAACAAAGAAAGAAGTTTCGGAGGAATTTTTAGGGGATTATTTGGTTTCTTTTTTAGAAAGTTCTATTTCTCTTCCACCAGCTATTCATCTGGAAGGAACGGTAGAAGAGATTGATAAAAAACGACTTATTGCAACGGTTAAAAAATCTTACGAAAAATTAAGTGACACTGAAAAAAGTGCTTGCTTTGTTGCTTCTTGTGCTATTTTAAGAGAATGCTTACATGTGTTAATGAGTTTAGGTGCTTTAAATGAAATTAATATCAATGAAACCATTAGTAAAATCATTATTAATCAAAAAATTGAATTATTTAATACCGCTTATCAAACATTAGATTATTATACGAATGCTAAGCTTCGTGTTAAATATTTTAGTATTTTAAAAATGAATTCTTTTGAAACCTTTATGCTTTCTTTAGTAGATGTTGCACGTGTTTTAAAGAAAATTGAATTTAAAATTGATAAGTCTTTTTTTGCCTATTTTACAAATATTGATAAAGAAGTCATTCCTCTTTATTTAAAGAATGTATTTTATTCTAGTCACAAAACGTCTTATATAGGAATTGTTCATCCGGAAACGCCTTTTTATTATTCTCCAGTAGAGATTGTTTCTAAGATTGATATTTTAGATAATACAGAATTACTTGAAAGAGAAAGTGATACGATTTTCTTATTAAAAGATAAAATAGAGGTTCAAAGAAAACCAGATAAGTTAGTTGTGGTGAAATATGAAAAAGAAAAGCTAGAACATAATAAAGATTATGCTATTGTTCTTCAGATGAAAGAAAAAAGTCGTTGCAATTATATTGAAAATAGGATATATAAAAAACAGGGAGAGTGATGGGAATGAAACGAAAAACGTTTATTAAGAGTTTAAGAAAACATTTAAGTTTTTTAGATAAAAAGGCTTTAGAAGAAGAAGTTCTTTATTACATTAATAAAATTGATAAGTCTAAAAAAGCGGATGAAGAAGTCATAAAAAGTTTTGGGTCGATGGAAGAGATTGTAAAGGATGTTTGTAAAAGACGAAAAATAGACTCTCCATCTCTTTCTAAAAAAGAATTTTTTATTGTTCAATTTTATAACGATTTGGTGGACTTAGGAACTTTACTTAAAAATTGTGATGGAAAAAAGCGAGGAAAGATTTTACTTGATTTATTACTCTTAGTTGTTTTGACTTGTTTTTTAAAAATTCCTTTAATTTTTATTAGAGATTTAGGAGATCAAGTGATTGATAGTTTCTTTAATAGCAACCTTACTTTCTTTGCTTTATGGGGACTTATTATTGAAGTGGTTTACGTTTTCTTGGCTTTAGGATTTTTTGTTCGCACGTTTAGAAAATGGTTTGGAAATTTAGAAACGAATTAATTCGTTTTTTCTTTTGTCAAGTTGACAATTATTTTTATTTACAACGGAATAAAGTTATGCTATTATGTAGGTACGAAAGTAAATGATTTTTATGAATAAAATAGAGAAGATTAAAGCTGTTTTAGAAAGAAAGCAAGGTTATATAACCACTGATGATTTTTTAAAATTAAAGATTTGTAAGCCGATGATTAAGAAATACATTGAAATGGGTTTGGTTAGAAAAGTTCATCATGGTTTATATATTGATAATACGCTTTTAGAAGACGATTATTTTATTCTTCAAAAGATGTATCCCAGTGTAGTGTTTTCACATATGACGGCGCTTTATTTATGGAAGCTCACTACCGATTTTCCTGTTGATATTGATATAACGGTGGTTAAGGATAAAAAAGTACGAGGGGATTATAAAGTGCATCATGTGGATTCTAAATATTATGAGTTGGGAATTGTTTCTTTTAGGAGTCCTTTTAATAACGAAATACGTCTTTATAATATGGAAAGGTGTCTTTGTGATTTGTTTCGAATGAAAATGGATTCTGAAAAAAGAGATAAAATTGTTAAACATTATTTAAATCGTAAAGATAAAGATCTTGAACGATTAATCGAATATAGTAAAGTGTTTCATCTTGACAAAATAATGAGTAAAGTTATTGAAAAGTAAATGATTTTGAGGTATAATTTTATACGTTTTTGAAAAAGTTGAGGTTTTTTATATGGATAAAATAATTAATATAGCGGTTGTTGCTCACGTTGATGCGGGAAAGAGTACTTTAGTTGATGCTCTATTAAATCAAAATGGTGTTTTTGATAGTCATGAGGAAGTAGCGACTTGTGTGATGGATAGCAATGCGATTGAAAGAGAAAGAGGAATTACTATTTATTCTAAGAATTGTGCGATTCGTTACAAAGATGTAAAAATTAATATTGTGGATACACCTGGACACGCGGATTTTTCAAGTGAAGTAGAGCGTGTTATTAAAACGGTGGATACTGTAGTACTTTTAGTTGATTCAGCGGAAGGTCCGATGCCACAGACGAGGTTTGTTTTAAAAAAGGCTTTAGAGCAAAATTTAAGACCAATTTTATTTATTAATAAAATTGATAAAAAGGATGCTCGACCTTTAGAAGTGGTTGATATGACGTTTAATCTTTTTATGGAGTTAAATGCAAGTGATGAACAACTTGATTTTCCAATTATTTATGGTATAGCAAGGGATGGCATTGCTAAAAAAAGTTTGGAAGAAGAATCAAATAGTATTGCCCCTTTGTTGGATACCATTTTAGAAGTTGTCGAGCCTTTTAAGGGAAATGAAAGTGACCCTTTACAATTGCAAGTAAGTAATTTAGGTTATGATGAGTATATTGGTCGTTTAGGTATTGGACGTGTTAACAAGGGTTGTATTAAAAATGGTCAAATGGTTCGTTTGTCTAAAAATGATGGAAGCTTAGAAAATTTTAAAGTGACAAAGCTTTTTGTTAATGAAGGTTTGAAAAAGATTGAAAAAGATGTGGCGTATTATGGAGATATTGTGACTATTGCTGGTTGCAGTGATATTTCTATAGGAGATACAATTTGTGATAAAGATCATGTTGAACCGTTGCCTCCAATTGAAATTGAAAAACCAACGCTTTCGATGAATTTCTTGGTTAATAATTCTCCTTTTGTGGGTAAGAGTGGAAAGTTTTTAACGACCAGACATATTAAGGAACGATTAGAACGTGAGTTACAAACGAATGTAGGACTAGTTGTAGAGGAACTTACGAATGCGGATGGTTTTAAAGTGAGTGGACGTGGAGAACTTCACTTGTCGATTCTTTTAGAAAACATGCGTAGAGAAGGGTATGAACTTTCAGTTTCTAAACCTGAGGTTTTAATGGAAGAACGAGAGGGTAAGAAATTTGAACCTTTTGAGAAAGTGATCATTAATTGTCCCGAAGAGTATTCAGGAACGGTTATTAGTGATTTACAAGAAAGAAAAGGTCAATTGTTAGTGGTTTCTAGTGAAAACAATCAAGCTCATTTAGAGTTTTCAGCCCCAACGAGAGGTTTAATTGGCTATCGTAGTTCTTTTATTACAAATACTCGTGGTGAAGGAATCATGGTTCGTAGTTTTGAAGATTATAAACCTTATGTTGGTGAAATTACCAGACGTAAAAATGGTGTTTTGGTCTCTATGGAGAATGGTAAAGCTTTAGGGTATTCTTTATGGAATTTACAAGATCGAGGTACATTAATTATTGAACCCGCTACCGATGTATATGTGGGAATGATTGTAGGTATCCATAATCGTGATAATGATTTAGACGTTAACCCTTGTAAAAATAAAAATTTAACCAATACAAGAAGTAGTGGAGCCGATGAAGCGATTAATTTAACAACACCTAAAAAATTCACTTTAGAAGAAGCTTTAGAATTTATAGAAAATGATGAATACGTTGAGGTTACTCCTGATGATATTCGTCTTCGTAAATCTGAATTGGATCCTAAAGATCGCTATCGTACAAAGAAAAATTAGAAAACGCATATTTGCGTTTTTTTAGTTTTTACTCTAAAAATATTTGTTTAGATTCTGGAATTTTTTTAACTTTTCTCCTTTTTTCGACTTTTTTTTAAATCTTGTTTGTTATAGTAAAAAAGATAAAAAGAATAGAACAATAGTATTTCAAGCAATAGTATTTCAGTACTATTTTGTATTGAAAACGAAGCTTCACATTGATATAATAAAACTTATAATCGGGTATATACAGAGTAAGTTATTTATAGTTTTTAGAAGAAGTGTTTATGAATAAAAAAAGTAAAGTGATATTAGGGTTAACCATTGCATTAATAATAGGTGGAGTCATTGGTTTAAGTTATGCATATTGGAGTTTCAATTCAACACAAGGAAATATAAATGTTTTAGGAACAGAATGTTTAAAACTTGAATTAATTAATGAAAGTGAAGGCATTCGTTTACAAGATGCACATTCTATAACTAATGAAGAGGGCATGAATTTGACGCCTTATACCTTTACAATTAAAAATACTTGTAAAAGTGGCGTAGATTATAGTATAAATCTTGAAAGTCTAGGAGTAGAAAATAGAATGGATAGCAAATATATTGCTGTTTCTATCAGTGATAACATGAATCTTTTATCTAATTACGCGGAAACGACACCTCTGTTAAAAGAAGGTAAAGAAGCTAGAGTATTATTAAAAGGTTATTTAGATAGTGAAGAAGAAAAAGAATACCAATTAAGACTTTGGATAGATGAAAATAGTGATAATGGTAGCATGAATAAAGAATTCTTAAGTAAAATAGTTGTTAGTGGAGAAGAAACCAAAATATTGGTTGTGTTACCAGAAATTAGTATTACTCATAGAAATGCTCAGGGAGAATCAATAGAAAATCTTGATTTAACCAATCATTATGCTTTTTTAAGTAGCGTTATGATAAATTGTAGTGAGCAAAATGGTTGTTATTTTAATCCTAGTGAAGAAGTAGAAATTAAAGGAAATATAAAACTGTGTGTAGAGGAAAATGATTTTTTTGAAGAATGTTTCGATTATAAAGATGAAATAATTCCGAATCAATGGTACAAAATTGATAAAGAATTTATTATTCGTTCAAAGGAAAATCGAACTGATCCTAGAATAAGATATAAAACTTGTGTTGGAAATAAATGCAGTGAAGAACAAATCATAAATTTAGTAAAAATTGATCAAACAAAGCCAATAGTAGAGATTGAAAAAGAAATAAGTACGAGACAAGTCAATTTAATTGTTAGTGCAAGTGATTATCAATCTGGAATTCAAACTATGGAATTTAAATATGGGGAAAGTGAAGAAAATTTAGATAAGACAGTTGAAATTCAAGATGGTGCGTATCTTTTAACAGATTTAAAAAGTAATCAGGATTATTTTTATGAATTAAAAGTGATAGATCGAGTGGGAAATGAAACTATTATTAGAGATCAAGTTAAGACTCAAACTATAGAAATACCTACTGTTCTTTTTGACTATCAAGATAAAAATAATAATAACCTTCCTTTTGATACAAAATATGCTTATAATGGCGTTTTACATATAAACTTTTCAGACAATTTAAATCATTATATACGAGTCAGTCATTATGAAGGAGAAAATTTATCAGCTCTTACTTGTGGTAATGGAGAATACCCAGGTGATTGTATTGAGTCTAATGATGATACATTACAAGATGTATAGTATAAAGTTAATGAAAATAAAGTGATTGATTTTAATAAAGACACCAATCAGTCGGTTATAGTTAAAGCAGTAAGTGGAGATGGCATAAATTTCGGAGACATAAAAGAGGTAGCAAGTGCTCAAATTGTTAGAACAAATCCTGAAATAAATGTTAGTTCTAGTATTATTGGGACAGAAAGAATTTTAATTCCACTTGAAAATGTTGATAATGACTTAGTTAAAATTATAAGTTGTAACTATGGAACGGCTAAAAGTGACTATACTACTCAAACAAAATATGAAAATCAAACTTGTATTCTAGAAAATCTTACTAATAATACGACTTATTATGTTGAAATAAAAATAGAAGATGTGGTTGGAAATATTGGTGTGAAGGAATTAGAAATAACAACAGGAGAAATGCAAGCAACTGGAATTATCCTTAAAGGTTATAATAAAAATAATGAAGAAATCGAAAGTCAAAACGGCTATTTTTTTAAAGAAATTGCCCATGTTCATTTTAATACAACAGGTATTACAAATGTAAGCTATTATGTTAAAAGTACTATTGATACTATAGCAAATATAGAAGGTGTTTCTTGTGGAATGGATTTAAATATAAATCAGTGCGAAACAGAGAAAACTACTCATTTTTCTAGTAATCATTGGTATAAAGTAGAGACGGATGTAGATCTGATTTTTGAAAATAATACTTCGACGACTGCAACCCTTTACGCGACTGCTTTTGATGGAGAAATATATAGTGAAACGAAAACTGCAACGATTCATAAAATTGATCGAGATGGACCCGATATTATTTTAGGTGAAAAAGAAATAACATCTAGTCAAATTAAAATTCCTATTACGAATAATGATGAGGATTCTGGTGTTAATAATATTTCTTGCTTTTATGGAACGGATGCCTCTCATTTAAATAGGAAAGGTATTTTAAAAAATAGTTATGATGAATTTAACGAACAGAAAAAAGTGAGTGGGGCGACAAAAGAAAATGGTTATGTCCATTTCGACGGTGTTGATGATTATATTGATCTTGGATTAGAAGCTTATAATTTTCAAAATAGTTTTACCATTGCCATAAAATTTAAACTTTTAGAACTCAATCGAAGACATTTTTGGCAATTGGCAAGGCTCAGGAATGGGTTTGTTTATTACTTCTGAAAATAAACCACATTTGGAATTTTATGTGGCTGAAGAAAAAAAATGGGTTTGGACGGAGAGTGAAACGCCTCTTAATGTAAATGAAATTTATACTTTAACTGGGATTTATAATGGCGTTAATTTGTCTCTTTATGTTAATGGAATATTGAAAGCTCAATTACCAGTATCTGGATCAGTTGCTTATACTGATGTCATTCCTTTCTCTATTGGAGCCAATCCTGATCGAGGTGCACATTCAAATTACTCTCAGTTTGATGTTTATAAAGCGATTATATATGATCGCGCTATAGGAGAAAATGAGATTGGTTCAAACGATATAAAAATTATTAATGAAAATCAATTATTAAAATATGTGGATTTCACTCATAATCATGAAACTTGTATTATAAATGGTGATGCAGATACAACATATTATTATGAAATTACAGCAACCGATTCTGTTGGAAATTTAAATAAAACGAATGGAAATGAAAAAACAAAACCTTTATATAGTGAAAATATATTAAATGGAAGTTTTCCTACAATTGGTGATGATATGGTTCCTGTTAAGATTTTAGACAATGGCATTGTTAAAGTAGCGAACCGAGAAGAAGAGTGGTATAATTATCAAAATAAAAAATGGGCGAATGCTGTTTTGTTACAAAATAGTTATGATGATTTGAATCGTCAAGGTAAAATAAATGGTGTGACTAAAAAAAATGGCTTCGTAAGTTTGGATGGTACAGATGATTATATTAATCTAGGTTTAGAAAATTATAATTTTAGTAATGGTATTACTTTGGCAGCTAAGTTTAAAATAAAAAGTACACCTAGTGAATCTAAAGAAATCATTACGAATATTGAAAGTTCTGGGGCAGGGATTTATTATACCAATAAAAGAAATTTAAGAGCTCAAGTTTATTACAATGGTTCTTACCAAACTTTTAGTACTAATTTTTATTTAGAAGAGAATCGAATTTATACTGTGGTTTTTACTTATGATAATAAGGTAGGTAAAATTTATGTTGATGGAAAATTAATATCAAGTCAAGAAATGGTAGGGAGTATCACAACTTCTAAAACATTTTATGCTCTAGGATGCAATCCAAGTGTGAATGGAAATCATGCTCAATATACCGATATTGATGTTTATAATGCTGCTATTTATAATCGAGCCATTTTAGAAAGTGAAATCAGTAAAGATGATATTCAAGTATTAAATAATACGGGTTTACTTACATATCAGGATTTTACTAATAGAAACTATGAAGCACATGAATTTATTCCAGAAAATCTTATTGAAAGTTATTTTGTATGGATACCAAAATACGCTTATAAAATTCAAAGTTTAGGTGTTAATACAACACAAGCCCCGTTTGAAATAAAATTTGGAACAACAAATACTGTAAATAATGATACAGAATGTGCCACACCAAATGTAAGTGGAGAAAGTGGAAGTTGTACTGTTGGGAAATATATGACGCATCCAGCCTTTACTAGTTTTGGAGATGTTAAGGGGTTATGGGTTGGAAAATTTGAAACAGGGTATAAAGGAAGTACAGATACTGCTAGTGCTCAAAAAAATGAAAACAATTCAAGTAAAGTGCAAATTAAACCTAATGTTAATTCGTGGAGAAGTATCAATGTATCCAATGCTTTTAAAACAAGTTATGGGTATAAAAGGAATTTAGATAGCCATATGATGAAGAATACAGAGTGGGGAGCTGTAGCCTATTTAACAAATTCTATTTATGGAAGATGCACAGAATCCACTTGTGAGGAAGTATTTATAAATAATAATAGTAATCGGATTACTGGGTGGTCTGGATTAGTTGCGAATGAAAGTGATTCAGCAAGCAAAGGAAACATATATTCAAATGCACAGAGTGTATTAGCTAGTACGACAAAAAATCATACAGGTATTTATGATTTAAATGGAGGAGGGAGAGAATATGTTGCAAGTGTTAACGGCTCTTTAATGGCTACTATAAATGGTGTGAATTATTCTGGTTTTACTGAAACTGATGAAAGTTTTTATCCACAAAAATATTATGATAGTTATGTTAATAATACAAATAATACTGATTATAGTAAAAGAATATTAGGTGATGCAACAGCAGAAACAAAAGGGTGGAATTCAGATACGGCAAATTTTATAAATGATAAAGATCCGTGGTTTAGTAGAGGAGGTTACAATTCAGGAGCACAAATTTCAGGTATATTTTATTTTTATGGAAGTTATGGAGATCCACATGATTCACGAACTTTCCGTTTAGTTTTAGCTCCTATTTGATTTGAAATGCATTGGATTAAAGGTGATTTTATGGAAAAAAATAATAATAGAAAAATTATGTTATTTGGAATTTTGGGGTTATTAATCGTGCTTTGTATATTAGGATTTTGGTTTGTGTTTGATAAAAAAGAAGAAGTAAAAGAAGAATCACCAGGGTATAAAAGTAATCATAATATAAATGTTATAAAAGATCAAACTATTGGCGTTTTTAAATTTACAAATGTTTCATTAAATTATAAAGATGGTAATAGTGTTTTGAGAGTAAATGTAACCAATACTTCAGATGATTTAACAAATTTAAAAGAGTTTAAAATTCATGTTTATGGATTAAATAAAGAAGAAATTGTTACCTTAATTGGTTTTGTAGGGGATAAATTAGCAAGTAATGAAACTAAAAGTATAGAGTCTTCTTTTGCTGGAGATTTATCTAATGCAAGTTCTATTGAATATGAAATTGTTGAATAAGGGATTCTAATATTCCTTTTTTTATGGAATAAAAAGAGGTTTTATGGTATATTATTTTTAATCAGAAAGAAGTGAATGCTATGGAAAGAGTTTTTTCAGAACAAGAATTAGTTCGAAGAGAAAAGGTTAAGAATATAAAAAATGCTTATCCCGATCGATTTGATGTGAATTATGAAATTAAAGATGCAATGATTTTACCAGATGAAACGGAAAATGTTAGAGTAGCTGGTAGAATTGTTTTGATGCGTAAAATGGGAAAAATGTCTTTTTTAACGATTGGTGATATTGAAGGTAAAATTCAAGTTTCTGTTAAAATTGATAGGATTGGAGAAGAAGCCTACCAAAGTTTTAAAGAAAATTATGATTTAGGAGATTTTATTGGGGTAGAAGGAGAAGTGTTTACTACTCATACCGGTGAAAAAACAATAAGAGCGACGTCTATCACTTTTTTAGGAAAGGCTTTAAAGCCATTACCAGAAAAGTTTCATGGATTAGAAGATCAAGAGCTTATTTATCGTAATCGTTATGTGGATTTAATTATGAATGATGAGAGTAAGCAAAAATTTTTATTAAGAAGTCGACTTATTTATGAAATAAGAAAGTATTTAAATGATTTAGGGTATTTGGAAATAGAAACGCCAATTTTAAATAATAAAGCTAGTGGAGCAACAGCAAAGCCTTTTATGACACACCACAATGCTTTAGATATTGATTTGTATTTAAGAATTGCTCCAGAAACATATTTAAAAAGAGCTATTGTAGGTGGATTTACGAAAGTTTTTGAGATTGCAAGATGTTTTCGTAATGAAGGAATGGATGCCACGCATTTACAAGACTTTACGATGATTGAGGGGTATGGTGCTTATCTCAATTATAAAGATAATATGACACTTTTAAGAAAAATGTTACAGACTATTGTTCAAAATCTTTTCGGAACATTAGAAATTCAAATGGGGGATAAGATGGTTGACTTAAGTGGTGAGTGGGAAGTCATTACTTTTAGAGATTTAATTTTAAGGTATTCAGATATTGATATTGATAAGTATAATACTAAAGAAAGTTTACTTGATAAAATTAAGGAAGAGAAGATTGAAATTGATAGTGATGTCCCTTTAGAAAATTTAGGGTATGGAAATTTAGTGGATCAACTTTATAAAAAAGTAGCTAGACCTCATATCGTTGGGCCACTTTATATGACGAGTCATCCAACCAGTTTGTCTCCTCTTGCGAGAGCTAATGATGAGAATCCTGAAATAACGGATCGTTTCCAACTTATCATTAATGGAGCGGAGATTATTAATGCTTATTCAGAACTTGTTGATCCTCAAGAACAAGAGAGAAGACTTCTTCAACAAGCTGAGTTAAAAGCTGGTGGAGATGAAGAAGCTATGCCAATGGATTATGATTATATTGGTGCTATGGAATATGGAATGCCTCCGATTTCTGGTTGGGGGATGGGAATTGATCGTTTAATGCAACTTTTAACGAATTCAGAGAATATAAAAGATTGTATTTTGTTTCCACTTATGAAACCTCTTAATTAAATAATATAAAAAATGCCTATTAAAAAGACGGATTGGTCTTTTTTTTTAACCATTTTATGGTATAATTTTATTTAGGAGGTCTTTATTAAATGAAAAAGTTTTTTGAAAAATATGATTTATTTAAAATTGTTTGCTTAGCTATTTTAGTCACAGTTGTCTTAACTTGGATTATTCCATCACCAACGGTTGCAAATGGAATGGCTGGAGCAGACAGTATAAAAAGAGTAGGGCTTGTGGATTTGTTTTCATCTGGTGTTTATGGCGTTAATTTCTTTTTGCAGCAAATATTGCTTGTTCTATTTGTAGGAGCATTTTATGGTGTTTTGTCTAAGTGTTCTGGCTATCAAGTTTTAGTAAGCCGAATGTCTTCTAAGTTAAAAGGAAAGGAAAATTTATTTGTCATTTTTTCTTCAGCTTTTATAGCACTTTTAACTTCTATGCTTTCACAAACGTTTGTGGTCCTTATTTTTGTACCTTTTATTATTAGTCTTGCTAGCAAAATGAAACTTGATAAGTTAACAACAATGTTGTGTTCATTTGGTTCAATTCTTGTGGGTATGATTGGAGCAACTTTAGGAACAGAAGGTGTTAGTTATTTTATTAATTATTTAAGTATGTATGATACAACTATTGATATAAAAACACTTTTAGGTATTCGTTTTGGCATCTTAGCTTTAGCTCTTGTTATTTACAATTTCTTTACTTTACTACATTTAAAGAAAGAAAGAAAGAATAAAAATGAAGAAGTAACTCTGGATTTATTTGAAGAGATTGAAGAAACGAAAAATGCTAAAGTATGGCCAATGGCTTTATTCTTAATTGTTTTATTTGCTTTTACTGTTTTAGGCTATATGAATTGGGAAGATAATTTTGGCTTAACATTATTTCAAGATTTTCATGAATGGTTAACAGAATTGGCTGTTGGTCAATATACTATTATTTCTTATATTCTAGGTAGTCGGGCAACTTATTTTGGATTTTGGGAATTGTATCAAATTTTTACTGTAATGGGTGTACTTTTATTGTTTGTAAAAATAATTTATCGTATTAAAATAGATGATTTTATAGAGCAAGCAGTGAATGGTGTTAAAAAAATGGCTAAGCCTTGTTTACTTTTATTTTTAATTTTTACGGTATTTGTCTTTGTTTATTGGACGCCATTTACTTACACTCTTTCTAAAGGACTTATAGGAAATGAATTTAATCCATTTTTAACTGCTCTTTCAGGTTTTGTTAGTGGAATTTTCCATTTGGATTTTGGTTATACTTCTTATTTGTTAGGAGAGTTAATGACGACAAATTTTGGAAATTCTTTAGATATTGGATTCCTTATTTATGTCACAATGAATGGAATGGTTCAAGTTATTGCTCCAACCAGTGCTCTTTTATTTGTAGGTTTATCTTATTTAGATTTACCTTATAAAAAATGGATTAAAGGCATTTGGAAGTTTTTCTTAGTCATGTTCGCCTTGTTATTCATTATTTTTGCATTATTAACTTATTTATAATAGATGATTTAAAAGCTACTTAAGATAGCTTTTTTTATTGCTTAATGATCCGTTTTTCAGTAGAATAGTTTTAAGAGGTGTTTATCGTGGGAGTAGTAAGTGAAAAAGCTTTTCTTTTTAAAGAAAAGTATAAGAGAACCATTGCATGGCGTTTAAAACAGAACAGTTCTGTGATAGAAAAACATTTAAATCCAGATGAAGAAGTTTTATATGTTTTTGTAGGACAAAAGAATGAAAATCCTTTAGATTTTTTTTCTACCGCTGTGATTGCTTTAACTAATAAACGTTTAATGATTGGACAAAAAAGAGTCTTATTTGGGTATTCTTTAAATTTTGTAACGCCCGATTTATTTAATGATATGCAAGTTTATCAAGGTATTCGTTGGGGAAAAATAACTATTGATACAGCTAAGGAAGTAATTATTATTACTAATTTGGCTAAAAAAAGTTTGCCTGAGATTGAAACAATGGTGACTGAATTTATGATGAAGGAAAAACAGAAGTATGATCAAAAAGAGAAAAATTAAAAAAAGCGTTTTGTATTTCTTCTTTTTTCTTCTTTTACTTTTTATATTTTTTCTATTTCGAAGTCGAAGTTATGAACTTCAATATACGGTGGATGATGTTTTAGTTACAGAAAGGTATTATAAAAAAGAAAAGATGTATCAATATGTATTTAGCTATCAAGATAGGGAATATGTGCTAAATATAGAGGGGCATGCTTTTAAAAAGAAATTGGTAAAAAAAATTGAGATTAAAAGTAATGAACAAATAATCTGTCTTAATATAGAGGGAAAACTTCCTTTTTATCCTGTTTGTAGCGAAGATTCTAATTTGTTGAGCTATCATTTGGTGGATCCAGAATTGATTCCAGAAACGTTTCGAAAGAATGAGGAAGAACATGTTGTAGATTCTAATCAATATAAAATTTATGATTTAAATAAAAAAACCTTTTTCATTTGGAATTATAAGGGCTTTGATATTATAAGTGACAAAAAGAATACAAATGTGTCTTTGTATTCAAAAGATATTTATACGATTCCCTTAACGATAAAAGTGGGTGAAGCTATTTTAATGGCGGATTATAGTGATACCTATGAGTTTTCAAAGTTTTTTGTGATTCAAAAAAATGGTAAGGTAAAAGAGTTGGTTTTGGATTCGAAACTTTCTTTTGAGTCGTATTTTTTAGGTACTTATAAAAAGTCCGCTTATTTGATGGATAAGAAAAATAAAAAAGAATATGAAATATACCCAAGTCGTCTTGCCATGCGTACGATTAGTAAGGATGGTATGGGTAAGATTTTTAGTCAACATGATTTTGAAACGGTGACGTTAAATAGTTTGTCAACCAGTGAAAAATTCTTTACATTTTCTTCTTTAGGAGAATTTTCTATTGAAGACGATCAGCGATTGTATTATAAAACAAATGGTACAAAAGTAAGAATAGCGAATGAAGAAGTTAAAGCAATTGTTGAGCAAAATTGTGAAGAGGTGTATTATTTAGTTCAAGATGAGCTTCGCTATTATAATTTGTCTAGTGGAGAGAAAAAAGTTTTATCTTCTTTTGAATGGAATTTTAATTATAAGAATATGATTTACATTTTTTAACAAAAAATAGGTTTATACATACTTTATTACTAGGAGTGATTGTGTATGTTTGATAAGTATTCTATGAAAAAAGGTGAAAGTTTAGAAAATGTAGCCAAAATGTTTAATACGAATGTGGATGTTTTAAAACAAATTAATAATATTTATTACGATGATATGGTTCGTGCAGGGATGGATATTATTGTTCCTAAGAATCGAGATCAATATTTTAATTATTATGTCATTGAAAAGGGTGATAATTTATATGAAATTGCTAGAAAGTATAATATTAACCCTGAACTTTTAGCCAGTATGAATGGATTAGAGATGGATGATTATATTTATCCTAATCAAGAGTTATTGATCCCTAAAAGTGGCTACAGTTATTACATTACAAAAGATGGAGATACTTTGGATATTGTTTCAGATGTTTTTAGAGAAAACAAGAATGAACTTATGAATGATAACTCCACCATTTATTTAATGCCAGGACAAATCATGGTGAAGAAAAATCGTTAAAAAATGGACTTTGCTTCCTTTTTTTTTTGTGGTACTATTATTCTAGGAAGGGCTGATTGATTTTGATACTAAAGAAACCCTATGCTTTTTTAATTAAGCATTTTAAAATCATTCATTTGATGTTGTTGTTACCTATTGGTTATTTGATTGGAAAAACAACAAAAATAGCTCGTTTTTTTAGAACATATGTTAGTCATAATTATACTACCAATATTGTTAATATTTCTGGAGAACATTTAAATTTATTGATGTATGGTAGTGTTCTTTTGATTTTAGCTGTTCTGTTAGCGGTTTATTATTTAATGAAAAAAAAGAAAAAGACCACTAAATTGTACTTTTTTAGTATTTTATATTATTTAGGTTTATTTGTTTTAATAGGTGTTACGCATAGTATTCTTAGTAATATGGAACATGATTTAATTAGTGCCCAGTTGGCTCGTGGTTATCGTGATGTATCTTTGGTTCTTATTTTACCTCAATATTTCTTTTTTGCTTTAATGTTTGTTCGAGGTATTGGTTTTGATATTAAAAAATTTAATTTTGCTACGGATATTGTTGATTTAGAGATTAAAGATGTTGATTCAGAGGAGTTTCTTTTTGAATTAAATGTTCCTTCTTATAAAGTGGAACGTACCATTCGTCGTTTTATAAGAGAATTTAAATATTATGTTCAAGAGAATACGTTTGTGTTTTGTTGTATTTTAGCGGCGGTTGTTATATTTTTAGGAACGGTTACGTATTTAAATTTTGGTGTTTATAATAAAACGTATACAATTAGTGAATCGATGACACATAATTATTTTAATATGAAAGTGACAGATAGTTTAGTGACTAATATTGGATATGATGGTCAAGAAATTACTAATGGAAAGTATTATTTAGCGGTACAATTTTTAATTGAAAATAAAACTGAATACGATTATGAACTTGATTATACGAATTTCCGATTATTAATAAATGATCAAACTATTTATCCAACGCTTGATCGTAGTGATTATTTTATTGATTATGGTTTGCCTTATAAAGGAGAAAAAATTAAAAGGAAGACTAAAAACTATTATGTATTGGTTTATGAACTTAATGTAACGGACGTAACGGATCAATATGAGATTAAAATCAGGGAAGGGATTGATTATAAACCAGGAGAAATCACTGGAAGATATAAACATATTAAATTAAAACCTAGAAAAGTAGAAACGATAAATGAGGTTGAAGAAATTGCTATACAAAAAATTGGAAATTTTAAAGATTCAGCTATAGGTTATACGACGTTTAAAATTAATAGTTATCAGTTAGAGAACAGTTATACATATTCTTATCAACATTGTTATAAAAATGGAACGTGTAGTGAACTTAAAGATCGAATTACAACTGATGTAAGTGGAACGATTGAAAAAACAACTTTAGTGATTCTTAATATGGAATATCAGTTGGATTCAAATACTATTTATGCAAGCAATTTGAAATCTGATACAAGATTTTTTGATCATTTTATTCAGGTTCGTTATGAAAAAGATGGGAAAAGTAATCTTGTGACTGTAAGAAATAGAACTACTCCTTTAATGAAAGAAGTAGTGGTTTTTGAAACAAAAGAAGAAATTAAAAGTGCAGATAAGTTGGATTTATTGGTAACCATAAGAGATAAACGTTATGTATTTCGTTTAAAGTAAAAATATACTCTAAATGATGAAATACTATTTTTACAATTCATGATTAATTCTTTTTAAGTTAAGTGTAAATATTAAATGATTAGTATTTTGATCGACGATAAATATATAGTATAGGAAAATGAAAGATGTCTATTTTTGATTGGTTTATGATTATAAGAGATGATGATTTTTTTCATATGATTATGAATGGCGTGTTGCCTCACAATTTACATGTATGGAGAGAGATTATTTAGGGTTACCTAGAGAAGCAAGAAATATATATGCTTTAGAAAAAGCAAATTTAATTCGAAGGTTTGATGGAATGCTGTTACCAACTACCTAGAAGATTTAGATTTGGCACTATTACATATAGATAAAGAAATCGGCTCAATTTTAAGTCCTATTCATTTTCGTTCAACAAAACATTTTACTGTAAATACTCCTTTAGGTGTTACAGGAAATTATAATAGGGTACTTTCTAATAGAAATTTTACAATTTTAGATACTATTGATACATTTCTAAATTCTGGATATGGTTATTCTATTAGTTATCGTGATGCCTATTTAGATGTTACACATGAAAGTTTACCTATTTCTCATAACGTGGTGGTATTAATTAATAAAGATAAATATGATGATATTGTTAAAAATGAACTTATTAAGGAGCAATTATAACAAAGAAGAGTAGTTCTTTACGTAGAAAACAAAAAACGAAAAAGATGGAGAATGGCTAGCAATAAATATGCTTCTTACTGAACTTGGCGTGTTGCTTTCGCAAATTGGATCAAAATATTGTTTTTATGATCAAGAAATTAAAGAAATTATCATTAATAGTATAAAAAGATTAGCTAAAGATTATGGATTATTGTTTGATAAAGGTCATGGAGGAAGAAATTGACATTTTACAGATTATTTTGATGAAAAGAATAAAGATTATGTTAAAAGTATCGGAAATTTTGTGAATTTTTTAAAAGTAAAGTTTTCAGATCAAGCCTCTTATTTTACAATAAAAAGTGTAACTGATACTAATCTTTCTAAAAATATAGTGGAAAAGATAGGTGCACAATCTTTATTAGAAGCCATTAAAGAATATAATTTATTAGTTCAAAAAGAATTTGAGGTCCATTTTAATGAATATAAAAAAGATTGGAAGACTATCACACCAGAGGTAAGTCAGTATTTTAAATTAACTGTAAAACGAATCGTTGATTTTTATAATCATTTGGAGGTAGTTAATTACTCTTTAGAAAATCAAAAACAAATTGAAGAGTATATACAACATTTTTATCAAGATAGTACAGTAAATGAACAAATTATAGCAGCTCAAAAATTGTGGGAATTATTAGCTATTACTTTGGAGGTAAGTGAAGACGTTATTTTAGACGATGATACTAGTTCTTTAAAGGTTTAAAGGATGTATTATTTTGTTATCTAATTGTTTGATTTTTATAAATCGTTACATATGCTCACATTTTCCAAATTAAGAATAGATTTTAAATATTTAAAACATTGTTTTTTCAAAAAATGAATTATTAATAATGCATTCGTTTAGTGTATCCTTCGTTAAATATTAAAAAGTTAGTTTCGTTAAAAATTACATATAAATTTTATTTTATATATTAGGTGAAATCAAAGGAAGTCTAGTAGGCTTAAGACAACGAAATCATGAAACTGCAAACAAAATTTTAAAGTTTTTTGTTTTTTGTTAATCCGTCACAATATCTAAAATTGTCTACTTTACTAAATTCTTGAAACATATAAAAAGCCCATAAAATGGGCGAATATTCTTTGGAGGGCCTAGTCGGATTTGAACCAACGATCAGGGAGTTGCAGTCCCACGCCTTACCACTTGGCTATAGACCCATTTGAATTTTTTCGATTTTGGGGTATTGAATCCCCTGCTCATATTAAGTTATTTTACTCTATTAAGGAAAGTTTGTCAATTATTGTTTAAGCCTTAATTACTACTATTTTATGCTAAAAGATGAAAAAAATGATATTAAAATAGGAATAGCATTATAGAGAATAATAAATTTTGTTTGCTAAATATAAAAATAACTAGACTATTATAAAACTTATTGGGGCAAATTTAACTAAACCTATGAAACTAGAAATTTGAAAGCTGTCATGAAAGAATAGGCTGTCACAGACTTTATAAATTATTAGTAATGATTAATAAAAAAGGGTTAGAGGTTGTTGAAAGATAGATTTTTAACTCTATTTAAAAGTTTGATGATTTTATAAATTATTTTTTGCTGTAAATATATATAAAAAAGTATTGCATTACTTATTTATTTTTGATAACATTTTTATAGTAAGGAGGATATAGATTATGGAACGAAAAAATACTATATTATTAACAGTTATTGCAATTGCAACTTTATTGGTGGCAGTTGTTGGAGCTACTTTTGCTTATTTTACAGCATCAGTTAGTACAAATGAAAATAATGGAGGAACAGGAACAACTACAGTTAAAAGTAAAACAACTGCAACAGCTTCTATGGATTTAGGTAATGATGTTTCACCTACTGATGGTGTTTTACCTGGTTATAAAGTGGTTAAACCTATTACAATTACAGGTGGAACAGATCCAAACGCTTCAGATATTAAAACACAAATAACCTTAACTCCAAATATACCATCTGCTTTTGGTACTGATATCAAATACGCAATTTATGAAGTAGAAGTTACTTGTGGTACTCCAACAGAAACAACAGATGCAACTGGACTTCAACATTTTATGACTACTAGCTGTACAGATGCTGATAAAACACCAGTTAAAAATGGAACTTTTTCTGGGACTACAGTTGTTAATCACGATGTTACAGTAACTCCTAACTTTAATAAAACGTATTATATTGTTATTGAGTATGAAAACAAAGATGTTGTTCAAAATCCAAGTGGGGAAAATAATCAAGCTGGTCAAACTTTCAGTGTTCAAGTTGGGTTTAAAGAAGTGAAGTAATTTAGTGTAAAAGGCTATCTAGGTAGTCTTTTTTTTGTTGAAGATTAATTTTTTCTATGATATACTTCATATAGTAAGGAGAGTAGTTTCCATGAATAATAGTGATAAAAATTTAAATGATTATCAAGAACAATATAATTTGTTACAAGAGGATGAAGAAAAAGAAAAGAAAAAGAGAGTTATTATTATCATTTTATTAATTTTAATTATCTTATGTATTTGTGTTTTAGGTAGTTATACTTATTATAAATTTCGAGGTGGAAATTCAAAAATAAAGTTGAATATTGATACAAATGGTGATGGTATTCCTGATTTGAATATTGATTTAAATAATGATGGAATTTGCGATGTAAATTGTGATACAGATGGGGACGGTAAACCAGATGTTAATTTAGATTATAATGGAAATCGAAAAGCTATTTTTAATTTAGATACAAATGGAGATGGTAAACCAGATAAAAATTTAATTAACCAAGATACGAATGGTGATGGTGTTTGTGATTTGAATTGCGACACAAATGGTGATGGTTATCCTGATTTAAATGTAGATTTGGATGGAAATGGAAAACCAGATATAAATATTGATGTAAATGGAGATGGTAAACCCGATATAAATATTGATACAGATGGTGATGGAAAGCCAGATATAAATATTGATGTAAATGGAGATGGTAAACCCGATATAAATATTGATACAGATGGTGATGGAAAGCCAGATATAAATATTGATATAAATGGTGATAGAAAACCCGATATAAATGTTGATACAGATGGAGATGGAAAGCCAAATGATAATCTTTTAAACCAAGATACCAATGGAGACGGAAAATGTGACTTGAATTGTGATACTAATGGAGATGGAAAGCCTAATACAAATATTGATGTAAATGGAGACGGCAAACCCGATATAAACATTGATACAGATGGAGATGGAAAACCAGATATAAATATTGATACAGATGGAGATGGAAAGCCAGATATAAATATTGATGTTGATGGTGATGGCAAACCTGATATAAATGTTGATACAGATGGTGATGGTAAACCTGATGATAATCTTTTAAACCAAGACACCAATGGTGATGGTGTTTGTGATTTAAATTGTGATATTAATGGCGATGGCAAACCTGATATAAATATTGATATAGATGGTGATGGTAAACCCGATATAAATATTGATATAGATGGTGATGGTAAACCCGATATAAATATTGATACAGATGGTGACGGTAAACCAGATAAAAATATTGATACGAATGGAGATGGCATTTGCGATTTAAATTGTGGTGCGATTCCTCCAACTATTCCTTCGAATCCAAATATAAATATCGATACGAATGGTGATGGAGTTTGCGATTTAAATTGTGATACCGATGGAGATGGCAAACCAGATAAAAATATTGATACGAATGGAGATGGCATTTGCGATGTAAATTGCGATAACGATCCAATTATTGATGTTGATCCATCAGAGAATGCTATTTTATATGTTACTTATGTTAAAGCATTTGAAGCTTTAAATATCGAACCTGGTTGGACAAATAATCAAAAATTTACAATTGAGAATCAATCTAACGAGACTTTAATTTTTAATATTAATTGGAAAGACGTTACTAATACTTTTACGATGCCAGGTGGATTTACTTATACTCTTAAAAGAGATGGCCTTGTGGAAGGGACTTATGATGCACCGAAAACAGATTCTAAAATTGTAGAGAGAATTATTATTCCTGCTAAAACGACTTATAGTTACGAAATTATTTATAATTTTAATAATTTAGATCAAAATCAAGATGAAGATCAAGGAAAACAATTTAGTGCAAAGATTGTTGCAGAGATTGTACAATAGTAAAAACTCCTAATGGAGTTTTTTTACTTGTATTTTTAAGTGACCTATTTTATAATAAAATAGAATAGGAAGGGTAGCAATATGAAGGCAAAAGAAAATTATAGTGGCTTTAAAGGGTTATTAAAATTTGCACTTAATGTTATTACATGGACGGCTTTAATCATTTTAATATTGCTTGCTCTTTTTCTAGCTTATTATACAATTAATAATAAACTCTATGAACGTAAAGGAGAAAAATTTGAACCTTTTGTTTCTTTATATACCATTGTTAGTGGGTCAATGGAACCTAATATTAATATTTATGATGTTGTGGTTTCAAAAAGAGTTAAGAATCCTAATGAAATTAAGGTTGGTGATGTCATAACTTTTGTTTCAACAAGTTCTATTTCAAAAGGATTTACTGTTACCCATCGAGTTATTGAAATTGTGAAAACAGATATGGGTGTGGCTTATAGAACGCAAGGGGACAATAATTTGAGTCCCGATACAGCTCCTGCAGAATTTGATAATGTAATAGGAAAAGTGATTTTACGTATTCCAAAGCTTGGAAAAGTACAAGAATTTTTATCCAAAAAAGGTGGTTGGTTAATTGCTATTATTATACCAGCATTATTTATTATTATTTCAGATATTTTGAAAATTTTTAAATTAGTGGGCGTTAAAAATAAAATTAATGAGATTAATGAAAAAGATGAAAAAATTAAGAAAGAAAGAGAAAAAATTGAGTCGAAACGTAAAGAAGTTTTAAGAAAAAGATTAAATTTAAATACCCATGAAGCGTTTATTGAGCCTATTGATATAAAGAAAAAAACGCGAGTGGTTGTTGCTTTTGATTCAAAGGAGAAAATTACGAGAGAAAATTATCAAAGAAGAAGAAAATAATAAATAGTTCTTCTTTTTGTCTATTTTTGAAAACAATAATAAAAGTTTAGGAGATAGTGTAATGAATTGTCGGGAAAAGCCAGAAAAGAAAATCAAGATAGATGA
>CAJTYF010000021.1 GCA_910583945.1 uncultured Bacilli bacterium | reverse complement strand
TTCATCTATCTTGATTTTCTTTTCTGGCTTTTCCCGACAATTCATTACACTATCATATAGTCTTTACAATCTTATTTTGATTTAACATTCAAAAATAAAAAAATGCCAAAAAAAAGATAAAGTTCATTATCTTTTTAAAATTAATTTATTTTTTTAAAACAAGTCTTACAATTTCATCGTCATCGTAAATGCCTTCACTACCAGTATAAACTCCATCTTGGTTGTAAGAATACATATTATCAATTTGATACCCAATAACATCGTACTCATTAACCAGAGATTCAATAGCTTCTTCATTGCTATACACAATTTTTGTTGAACCAGTTGTTTCATTTTCTAAAGCAATCCCCCTCACTGTTCGTCCAAGATTTTCATTAGAACCCCAGTAAGATTTAGAGGAATTTTCTAAAGAAGACAAATCTTCTAAAGAGCCGTAAACATCCGCATTATTAAGAGTATCCACATTATCCCCAATAGGAACAAAAGATTTTTTTTGTGATAAAGATTCCTCGTCCTCATTATTAATAATAATACCTTCTATGATAACTTCTCCAGGATAACTTCCTAATTCATTGACTTCTTCTTGATCAATATTTTCTTCAACCAAAGTACTTTCTATTTCACTCTGTTCTTCAGAAACAGTTTCAAGAATAGCCTCAGTCTCAACCTCTGATTCCATAGTAGACATCTCTTCTGTCTCAAATTCAGCCACAATTTCAGAGTCTGAAATAACTTCTTGATTTTTCTTATTTGAAAGTGCTCCAAAAGAAGTCAAAGTAACTGCAGCTACTAAACCACTTAAAGTAGCCATCAAACGATTTCTTTTTCTTTTCTTAAGATAGTTATGAATTTCATTTTGATTTTCATAACTTTCAAATAAAGCTTTTTCATTATCTTGTGCCAAAGCTAAAAAGTTGCTAATATAATTTTTACACATCTCATCCAGCTGATCTAACTCTACTTGATTTAAAATAAAGTCTTGAGAAATACTTGAAATTTGTTCCAATGAATGCTGAACATTACATAAATAATTCATAACATCAACATCTGCTGTAAAAGGTAAGGAAACAGTACAATAATTACTCTTATGATTCTTTTCAAAACGTTTCATTAATTTTTGATTACTTTTTAACCATGCATTCACATGAGCACTCTTTAATTGAGTGATGTCAACTGAAGCATATTTTTTACTATTAGCATAAATAGCATAAGATAATCTTCTAGCATAAATATCATTTACTTTTTCTCCAATAAAATCTTTAATTGCATTCTTCTTATTAAACTTAGACATTAAGTTTTTAACATTAATATTTTCTTTAATACGATTAATCTTTTCTCCAAAACGATTACGTTTTGTTTTTTTATTCTTTTTAATCTCATTTTTTTGTATTTCAATTCCCTGTTCTTTAGCATACACTTCCATTTTTTTTCTACGAACTAATTTTTTAATATTTTGGTAAACACAAACTAAATCGGTATGTCTTTCTAAAAATTCAGCATGAATATTTTCATTAAAGGTAAAAGATATAGATTCAATAAATTCTACTAATAATGGATATTTCTTTGTATAATAATCAAAAGCACTTAAAGTATTTTTTTTCATTTCTTCAATGATATCCGCCATAGCCTTTACTTTTTCAGCAATTAATTTAGTATTCTTAGGACCAATTTTAATCAACTGATACAACTTATCAGAAAGATCATACAAAGAATCCGTACTAGAATACATTTTCCCTGTATTTTTAAAACAAAAAGCTAAAATCTCATTCATCACATCATTTTGTTGAGGATGCTCAATAACATTTTCATAAATTAAAGGAGAATAGCCTTTGTTCATAAATGCTTCACGTAAATCACATTTTGAATAATAACTAAGTCGATTTTGATAATTTTTAACTTTAGGAACAGATTTTAAAATTTCTTTAATTTCTCTGTCTTTAAAATTAAATTTTTTAAACGATTTTAAAACGTCAGCTTCTTCAATATACTCGTCTGTAATTGTCGGATAGAGGAAAGCATCAAAATCAGCAAGCGTCTCAAGAGCATTCGACTTAAAATTCAATTCATACAATAAAGCTCGCAATTGATAAAAATCAATAATAAAATCATAGGTTTCTTCCTCAGATTGAATACGAATAGAACTTAATAGCTTTTCTATAGTTTTCTTTGACAACCCAGAATCAATTAAAAATTCACGAACATCGCCTTCCCAAAATAAGGAATTTTCAGGTACAGATTTATCAAAACCCCAAGTTGAATCAAAACAGTCTTCATAAAATTCATCATCTACACTAATTAGAGATTTACTAGCCTCTGAATTTTTACCAGAATAAGAAGCTCTTCTAGCATTTATAGCCTCTCTCATAAAACCGACTTCAAAAAATTCTCCATCAACATTATAACCCACTAATTTAAATCCCAATTTTTTATTTTTATTCAACGCTTTAACGGTCGAAACAACAATTTGAACTCCATTTTGCTCTAAAACATATGTTATTTCGCCAATATTTGCTTTTTTATTCATTAATAATCCCCCTCCTTCAAACAAACGCAATAAATTATACCAAATTTTTTTATAAAATTCAACATTATTTTACTAATTTTCTAGATAAAGCTTGAGTAACATAGTAACCTTCACTCCCTACATAATCCCCATTTGAATTAAAGGAATATTGATTTACTATTTCATACCCAATCACATCATAATCTAAACTTAAATAATGATCAACGTCTTCATTAGAATATAATTTTTGAATTTTTTGTTCATCATTTTCTACTACAACACTTCGAACCGTTCTATTAATATCTTTTGAATCATAATAAGGCTTTAAATCATTAGTATTTTTTGCCAAATCTGAAAGTGTACCATAAACATTAGAACCTTCATTGACTTGAATTGCTTCATCAATAGAATAATACTCTTGTTGTTCAGGCATTTGTTGATTCGTTAAAAAATTAACTTCTATTTTATTTTCATTAGTAAGAGTATGCATTTGAATACTTTGATTTACATTTTCAATACTTGATCTTGATTTTTCAACTTTCATTTTGGAAACAAAATTTTCTGTATTGGATGTCGAAAAATCATGTTCAATACCAATCATTTCTTTCTTTTCATTTTCAGAAGTCATACCTTTTGCTCCAAGTCCTACAACAAATACAAGAACTAAACTGGCTACTTTACTTATATTTTTAATAATTTTCTTTCGAGTTTCCTTACTTATTTTAAAATCAATCACTTTATGTTTAGGTGCTATCTCAAAATAATCTTTCATATTCTCCATATAAGAATTCATATAATCAAAAACTTTTTTATCAAAATTCAATGGAAAAGAATTTAAATAATTATAAATGTGATTGGCAACGAGTAAAGCATATTCTTTTTCATAGTCAAATAAATGGTCTTCACCTTTTTTTAGTTTATTTATATAATTCTTAGAATCCTGAATCATCGCCATTTTTTCGTTTGAAGAAAAATCATTGATTTTTTTATTACTTAACTTTTGGCATAATAAATAAACCTGATATTTAATATCTTTATCTCGCTGTTTTTTACTTTTATAGGACTTACTTTTTTCTTCAAAAGAAACAATTTTTTTATTTGCTTTTTCTTCGATTGGTTTATCAATAACCGTTTCTAAAACTTCATCATTTTCAAACTCTTCCTCATCATCAAAAGAAAGTTGCAAGAAATCTAAGAAAGCCTGTCCAATTTTTCCTAGTTCTTTTTCTTTCTTTATTTTTTTTACTTTAACTTTCTTTTCCTTTACTTCTATAGAATCTGATTGTTTTTCTTCTCCTAACCCCCTCCAATTTAAAAACTTGGTAGACAATTTTTCCCAACTAAAGGCAGGAATCTTTATTTTTGATTTTTTAGATACTAGTTTTTCAAAAGCTTCTCTTGATAAATAATCAACAAATCGTTCATCTAATACATTTTCCTGATAAGGAGTATAGATAATACGAGACTTTCTAGAATAAATTTTTTGCTCGCTTGGATTATCAGAATCATAACCATTATCTTCATGATATTCATTCCCCATGTACAAGTTTCTTCTATAAATATTTTTTTCTAAAATGGGTTTACTAATAGCTCGTGCATCCTCTAAAGCTTTCTCTTTATTAAACTTCTCTCTTTTTCTTTTTAATTCTTCTCTATCTTGTTGAACCACTTTTTTAAAATTACTCACATCACGAACATATTCTGAAACCTTTTTATGTGTGACATCTTCAGCTACTTTTATAAATTCATTGTAATCCACTAAATAAGCTTTCTTCCCATTTGGTAATGGTATTTCTCTTTTAGACACTTGACTCATAATTTTTATACTATCACGCGATAAAACACCTGATAAATTAAGCTGACGAATTAAATCATGCGCCCACACTAAAGAACTCCCTTTTTTAGGTTGATTTATCCACATAAATCATAACCCCCTCTTTTTGCACTATACAATACCACAAAAATAGCAAAATAGCAACAAAAAAATAGCATTAAAGCTATTTTCACCTACTTTTCGACTGATTTTTTACATAAAGATAAACACAATCTTGAACATCTGAAGTCATCTCTTCTCGTTTATTTACCGTATCTCCCATAAAAATAATTCTTTTAAATTCTTCTAAATTGTTTTTTTGGATAGTTTTTAGAACACATACATTCATTTTTTACATTCCTTTATAATCATGACATATATTATCCAATTCTTTAATAAGTTCATCAACTTCTTCCATGGTTTTAACCCTTGCTCCACTAGCAAATTTATGACCACCGCCATGATAACGTTCTGCAACAATATTAATAACGGGTCCTCGACTGCGAATATTGATTTTATAGATTTCGTTTTTTTCGTCATACGTAACAAAAACCCAAACAAGAACATCTCTAATAAAATTAAAATCATTAATCATATTGGAAGGAGTTGCTAAATCCACATTATATTGATTTATAATTTCAGGCATAATTTTTAAAAAAGCTAACCCACTCTCTTTAATTTCCAAATTCTCTCCAATATAACCATGAAAGCGAATTTCATTAATGGGACGTTCATACAAAATAGGATACAAACGACTAAAATCCAAATGATAATCATCTATTAATTTTGAAACCACTTGAAAAGTCTTCGCTGTTGTATAAGAAAGTAAAAAGCGATCACTATCGGAAACAATCCCTAAAAATAAATTTTCAGCAATTGAAACATTCATTTTTAAAGGTGTTTTATAAATAAAATCTGCAACCAATTGACAAGCACTGGATGCCGTTTCATCAACCAGTTCTAAATCACAAGTTTTTTCTTGACAGGGATGATGATCAATCTTAATGACTTCTTGATAATTCAAATTAACAATATCATCCACTCGATCCAAATTAGGAACATCAGTAATAATAAGTAAACAAGAATTTAAACCTTCTAAATTTATTTTATCTAAAGACCCAAACTTTTTAAAACGATGTACAGACGCTCCTACAGCGTAAACATCTTTATTCGGAAAAGTAAGTTTAATCGCATCTCTTAAAGCTATTTGACTTGTCACCGCATCTGGATCAGGTCCTATATGTCTAGCAATGACAATCGTTTGATATTTTTTAATCTTTTTATAAATTTGTTTATAAACATTCCTAGACATGAACTCTCTCTTTTCTATTATATTAACTAATGATTTGATAAGTATCCAAAGCAATCATTAATTCTTCATTCGTAGGTACAACATAAACAGGTATTTTACTATCCAAAGCTGAAATCATACCTTCTTGTTTATCTAGATAAGAAGCAATTTTCATATTCTCTTCTTTATCTAAAACGATTCCCAAACACTTTAATTTAGATACAATTTCTTCTCTAAATTCACGAGCATTTTCACCAAGTCCTGCTGTAAAAACTAAAGCATCAACGTTTCCTTCTAAACGAACAAAATATTTAGCAATATAATCAACAACTTTAGCAACATACATATCATTCGCTAAGATACAATTTTTATCGCCTTCTTGCATACCTACTTCAATATCTCGGTGATCAGCATATTTCTCACTAATTCCTAATAAACCACTTTGTTTATTTAAAATAGTATCAACTTCTTCAATATTTTTACCAGTTTTTTTCATAATAAATGGCACAATAGAATAATCAATGTCACCACTACGTGTTCCCATCATAAGCCCAGAATTAGGTGAAAACCCCATGGTTGTATCAATACTTTTTGAATCTTTAATACAACAAATACTTCCCCCACTTCCGATATGACAATTAATAATATTGACATTTTCTTTTCCTAAAATAGATTTCATTTTATTTGTTATATATTTATGACTTGTTCCATGAAAACCATATTTACGAATTCCATATTTTTTATACCAAGGATAAGGGACAGGATACATAAAAGATAACTCATCCATGGTTTGATGAAAAGACGTATCAAAAACACCCACCATAGGTGTATTAGACAATTCATTTTGGAAAGCTTTAATACAAGCAATCATGGCTGGATTATGTAAAGGAGCTAAGTCATTAAACTCTTCGACCGCTTGCATCACTTCATCATTTAATAAAACCGAATCTTTAAACTTATCACCACCATGAACCAAACGATGACCCACACCATCAATTTCGTCTAAAGAAGAGACAATTTTATTCTCAATTAGCTCTTCTTTTAAATATCTAACTGCATCCGTATGATCTTTTAAATCCACTTCTCTTTTAGTTTTACTTCCATTCATTTTAATATTATAAAAACTTCCATTTAAACCTATTTTTTCAAAATAACCACTAATTAATTCTTTCTCACTTGGAAGTTCAATACAATTAAATTTTAATGAGGAACTTCCAGCATTTACTGTTAATATTTTCACTTTCTTTCACCTCTAATTTATTATACAAAAAAAAAAGAGATTTGACTATCTCTAATTACATCCCCATTAACATTAAAACGGCAAAAATTAATAAAATCATAACACCTAAACCAGTCGTAATTAACATACTCATCGTTTTAGATTCCATTTTTTCTAAACGTTCTTTATACCTTGTTTCACGTGCTTTTTGTTGTAAGTTAGAAATGGTTTTTGAAAACGCTAACAACTGATCCTGTTTATGTTCTTGTCTTCCTAAACTCAAACGATACAGCAAACGCATCATTCTCATTGAATCTCTAACAGGATATTCACGGGCAAAATTAACATAAGGATCAATTTTATCATTACCAGCATTAATCTCATTAATTAACTCTTGCAAACCTTCTCTAAAGATAACAGGAGCATCATTAATAGATTTTCCAATAGCAACTGGTACCGTATAGTGTTGAATTAAGATTTCTAAACTTTTCAAATAATGTGGTAGCATGGAATTAATCTCATGCAAATGGGCTTTATAATATTTTCTAATATTAAAATAATCGAGTTTAAAAACTAAAAATCCTCCAATAAAACAAAATAAAATAGTAACATAATTGAGTTTAGAAATAAAACAGAAAACTAAAACAACTATAGTAATTAGACCATTTCGAATTCTTTTATTAAACAAAATATCACCATTGACGCCATCTCCATATTTTGCTCTTACAAAGAAATCCCAATCGTCTTCTTTTAACTTTCTAAAATAAACTTCATTATCCGCAATAAAACGATTTGCACTAATTCTTCCTGTATAATTCATAACGAATAAAATAATTAAACCTATAATTAATATCTCTATTGCCATTATTCTACCCCCACATCGTCATTATAATATTTTTCACCACTAAGTAAGAAATAGCTATTAATAATAATAATCAAGTGTAAAATAATCTGTACATACCAAATGTCTAAAAGTTCAATGTAACTATCGGTTCCTAGTAAAAATTGCATCGCCATAACAAGTAAGAATAAGGCCATACCAAATGTAATAAAACGTTTATGGAAATTTTTACGATCTGCTTGATCTCGATAAACACCTTCAACTAAAGCATCGATATCTTGACTCATATTTTCTAAAGCTTCACCTGAGTCTTTAGCTCCTTCTTTAGTAATTTGTAAGAACAATTGATTCATATTTTTAACCATATAGAAAGGATATTTTTCATTAAAATAGTCAATCGATTCATCAATGGTTCCATTTTGATAAGACATTTCAATCATCGTTTTAACATCTTGTAAAACCGGATCTTCTAAAATACCTGAATCTCTTACCCCTTCTAAACTCTTAACAAAACTTTGAGTCGTTGTAAATTCCATAATAACATTCGTTGTATAAATTTGTACTTGTTCAAATATAAATTCACTATAAATTTTTTGATATCTAAGATAAGCCAAGTAAGGAATAAAAGCAATGGCAATTAATGCATAAATGATGGCAATAACAATATTATAAAAATACAAATAGGAAATACCACCTGCAACACTCGCAAATAAAATCACTTGAGTTACATATTGCTTACTTGTAAACTCTTGATTTAAAGATTTCACCTTTTCCTTTACTTCTTTATAACTATATGGGGCAAACTTTTCATACGTATCTTTGACTTGTGTAACAAAGAAACGATAAACATTTTCTCCATTATTGTGTCGATAAGAAACCACATAAATACCTATGATCCATAAAATAATTAATTCCATTTCACACCTACTTTCCTACACACCATTTTGTCCTCCAACTTGACCCTGAGATACGCCATTATTTGGAGGATTCACATTCGTTCTAAAAATAGTATCAGGTAACAGAACACCTTGAATGGCCAAATAATCACGTAAATGTTTCGTCGGATTATTCAAACTCATCTTTCCATCCATAGATTTTTGATAAATGACATTCGTTTGTGCGACATTATCTTCGTCAACATAAAACTCACAAATTTCAAAAATTTCTCTTTGAAATCGACCGAGTTCTTTACTCATATACCCTTTAACGTAGACACCAATTTGTACATAACGGTGAATCGTAGATAAAAACTGATCAACTTCCTGATTGGACTCTAATAAACTGTACATACGCATAGGTATACTTGCAGCTTTATCTGAGTGAATCGTAGATAAAATATGATGCCCAGAAGAAATCGAGTTACGAACTGCTAACACGGCCTCCGCACTACGAACCTCAGAAAGTAAAATCCAAATGGGATTCTGTCGCATACAAGTAACCAAAACATCTGTATAAGAAGCAATATTATTTGTTTTCATCGCGACAATATCACGATGAGGAAAAATGCGATCAAGATGAAGTTCCAAAGTATCCTCTATCGAAATAATTTTTTCATCTTCTTTAGTAGTACTCGCTAAATATTTAACAAGTTCTGTTTTACCTGAACCAGTTTCTCCACTAACAATAATATTAGCATGCCCTTGAACACACTGAAGTAGAAAATCAAGCAAATCTTCTGACACATATTTTTCATTTAACAATTTTTCCTTATTCAAACGAATTTTAGCAGGTGTCTTACGAATCAAACAAGCAATACCATTCGTAGCAATAGAATCGTGAACGAAATTCATACGCAATTCAGTTGACTCAGCATCCAAAAAAGGATGAGCCATATTAAATGTCTTTCCCATAACATTAGAACATTGAAACGCCAATTTTTCCATCAAAGCATTATTTATTTCAGGTCTTTCGACTTTAAAAACTCCTTTAGAAAGCGTCTTTAGCCATACTTGACCACCATTACTATAGGAAATATCGGTCACATCATCAAGCCTTAAAAATTCATCCAAAGGTCCAAAATCAAGTTGAGAAAAGATTGCATCGTTCATGAGGTCACACCCTTTCTTTTTATTCTTTTATTAATCAACATCAAAAACATTATCGTTATTATTATTATTATTATCGTTATTATCATCTGGAGTAATGGTTTGAATAGGTTGATCTTGTACGGCTGAAATACTCTTCGCATTAATAAAATTCTTAATTTGTTCACTCGTAATTAATGTTTCACCAGGATTTGCACTGTAAGAAGCATTTCTTGGTACTGGTGTAATTTCAATTGAAGAACCAGTAATATAATCCGCTCTTCGAAGTAAATCAAACATATCATCAGGAACTGCAAATAAAAGTTCACTAGGTGTACGAGATTCAACAGTTGTTTCAAACACATGATTACCTTGACTATCTTTAACAGCTAAAACTTTAATACTTTCAATTAATTTTCCATACATAACAACACCTGTATCATCAATAGCTTTAAAATATAAATCAATATAATTATCTGGATAAATAGAATTACCATAAGTAGAATGTAAGTCAACACCTAAACTATAAATCGTATAATTATCTGGAATATTTGCAAAAGCACTATCAGGCATTTTATTTTTATCTAAAATTTGAGAAGTATAAAACATACTATTAGCAGGTATTGTTGTTCCAAAAGCCACATAATGATCAATTAATTCTTGACGACTCGTTATCATATTTGGACTATTTTTAACAACACTACTTGAAACCTCCATAAAACCAATCATATCTTCCGTGATTAATGTACGTGAAGATAAATCAACCTTAGCATAGGGTACACTAACAGGAGTCGTAGCTTGTTTTACACGATAGTTATAAAACACATACAACACCAATATACCAAGTAACACCCCTAAAATTGTTACAGTATTTTTATTTCCTAAAAATCTTTTTACTGTAGTTAAAACATTTCCCATTTTATTTCCTCCTAAAATCTATATTTTAACTTATTTAATAAGTTATTTCTATGAACTCTGTCTAAAGTATGCACTTAAATTCAAATCTTGTTTAACAGGCTTACTAAAATCATAACACGTTCCATTAAGTTGCCAACAAACAAAATCATAGCCTACTCTTACGGGATTTGAAGGTTGAGTAACTTTATTTCCTTCATTTATTCTTTGATCATTAATCGCTGTCACGCCATTAGGTAATGAAAAATGAACAGTATAAACTCGATTTGAACTATTCCCTCCATCAGAACCAGGCACACCACTTTCACCCGAAATTTCTAATATAGCATCAATTTTATTAACAATGTCAAAATTTGTTGAATCCCCCGCAACTCTAAAAGTACGGCTTTTTGAAGTCACCTTCACACTCACTTTAGGTGGTGCTTCATAGATATCGTAGAAATCAATTTGATAAGTATCAAAGCTAACATTCTCAGCAAATCTTCTTAAAAAAGATTCTATAAATTTTTCACGATCAATTTTCAATTCACCATATTTACGATAATAGCCTAAATTAATAGAATCAATCATCGCCGCTTCTGTAACCTCTTTTATCAAGTAATACTCTTGGGTATTTTGAGTAGTGACATTAGAAATCAGCATCATAATTACAGTCACAAATACACCTAACAGAATAATCCAATACCCCCAAATGGTTTCTTTCATATACTACCCCTTTCTACTTCCAAGACGGACCTTGATATTCACTCACATTAGACCAAGCATGAGACCAGTCATTATTTCTTTTAAGTTCATTAAAATAACCTAACGATTGTCCTTTATCTAAAAACTCACTAATTCCGTATACATTATTGCCTTGAGAATGAAAACTTAAATCTTCATTAATATACGTTCCTATTGTTTTATTATAGTCTCTTATATTTTTCATTTGTGTAGGTGTAATAACATAAGAATATTCAGAATCTTCATAAATACTTTCACTAGCATTTTCAATGGCTTCTATAGTGGCTTGACCTTTTTCATTATTCCAATTACTTCCCATCTTTCGATCATTTGGATTAAGATCATCTAAAGCAATTTGACGCCAATCATAGGTAGCTCCATCCCCATCAAAAATACAATTCTTACAATAGATTTCACATTCAGGACATTCTGGCTCAGGTCCATTAATCACACAAAATTTTTCACCATTTTCATATTTTTCAACACAATCTGGATTATTTCCACAACTGCATTCATACACACATTCAGGACAATCAACCACATAAACACAAACATATTCTAAGTCAGTACCAATACTTGCTTTCCCAATCGCTTGAGCCACTTGATTTAACCTTCCTAAAGCACTCGTACTACAACGAGGTGCACCATTAGTTGTTCGATTATTATATTGCCCAATACCTTGGAATTTAATTGACCAATTATAAACACCTGTTGGAGTTTTAAACATCACTGGGAAAACAGCCCCTAAATAATAATAGTCATAATAAGGTCCAGATGAGCCAGTCGGAACATCTTCAATCGTTCCATAAGGATAATTTGTAGCAAATTCTTTTCGATTATTATAAGTTGCATCTCCAGTAGATTCTTTCTTTAAATAATAAATCTTATTCTTTAAAGTAGAAATATCATTTGCTGTTGCACTTTTACTACAACCGGTCGCTGTACACTGTACATAATCACGAGTCTCTAAACTTGGCACTCCTGGAATGGTAGAATAATCATTGTCAATAACTTTAGTATTTTTAAAGCTTACATTAGCGTCGATTGAAGTACTTAAATCCTTTTCTCCAAAATCAACACCATATAACTCTTCATACCTAAATAAAACATCTGGATCAAAACATAAAATATTCTTCCAATTATAACAATCTTCAAAATGTTCAATCAACTCATTTAATCTTTGAACTTTCTCATTCATGTCTGCTAATTTCGAATTATAATCATAATCCTTTGCATCTTTTGCTTCAGTAACTGACTGAGTACATTGTCCGTTTACATTAGTACCAGTTCTATATTTTGTTCCATAGGCATCCGCCAATGTAGTTTGTTCAACTGGACCTGTTAAAACATATACTCCAGTTTCAGCATCCTCAAGTTGCAAACCATAAGTAATATATTTTTTATCTTCTTGTGGTACATACCAAGTTTTATCATGATTGCAATTTCCGCCATCTTCAGCTTGTGCAGTAGATTGTGATTCCATATAAGCCTTTTCATACTGATATTGATTAAATAAATCCACAATCGATTCTTGATAAGCCCTAACATCTGCAATAAATTTATCAATATCTATGTTAAGAGTATTCTTATCTGGACCAGTAGCATAACAAGATCGACTTGCATGTACCTTCGTATCTTCTAAAGCAAAATAACGTCCACTATCACTATATTTAGCACCAGGAAGTTCCATATTATAATCCTCTTTACACCAAACAGAACAATAAGGATTATCATTTTTTATTTGAGTATCATCCATTTTATAAGTATTTCCTGCATCATCTTTACTATTTAAAATACATTGAACAACATTCTTAGGAGAAGTAATCGTAATTTGTTTGCCAGAAGCATCATCACAATAAGATGGAATATTAATAGTCGTTTTTTCTAAACATTGATTCTCATCATCACAATATGCTTTATATAAACTATTATTTTCAGCCATTTTAAAAGTTTGTTTAAATTTAGGATTCCCATCAACTTTAATTTCAGAAGGAGCTTGTTGATTTTGACTTTCAAGTTTAAATATCAAATTTTGATTACCACTAGAATTTGATTTACACCACATTGGACCAGATTCATCATTGTAATAAGCCTTCAATGTAAAATCACAAGCATTTTCATCAATCTGAACTTGAACAAAACCATCTATACCATTCCATGATGTATTCGTAACAGTACAACGATCACAAGTAAACTTAATATTATCAATATTTTTATTAGACGTTACCTTTATAATAAAATCTCGTCCATTTTCTGAATGTTTAATCATATTTAAAGTAACAGTTCCAATATTTGAATCACTTGTATGATTTTTAGCTTCATTAGCTAGACTTTTAGCTTTATCTATGTCTGCTGCTTTTGATCCAATTCCTTTAATAGTATAGGGATCTATAGCACCTGATTTCATAAATCCCATATCTTTGGCAAGCATTCTTATAGCAATCTGAAATACCCAATGGTCATAATTTCCTTCTTGACTAAATATCCATGATAAAGCCGCTTTCTGGTTATCGTTCAAATGTGTTTCTTGACAATCAAAAGAAGTTTGAGACCAACTGGCATGTAAATTTTTTCCAAAATCAGGACAATAAGCCCTATAATCATATCCATTATAATGTAAAATAAAATCATTATCATAATAGTCTCCTTGACTATAAGAAACACCATCTATTTTGGTTCCACATGATTGACCTGCTGAACAACCCACAACATAACCTGTCGCATTACCAGCTTCTACAAAACGAACGTTTAAAAATGTACAACATAAAATACATATCGTTAAAATTAATTTATTTTTATTTTTTATCATAATACTCTACTCCTTCTCTTTTTAATAAGAATCACAGTAGTAGCAACCCCTGAAATGATAACTACAATTATAACTGTATGAATCATTATTTTATTCTTTTTATAAAATTCTTTTATTTTATCAATGAGACTTTGTTTTTCTTCTTCTTCCCTTTCTTTTTTTCCAGATTCAGAATTAAGTTTATCTATTCTTTCATAAAATTCATTTGATGAAATATTCTCGCTAGGAATAAATTGTTGGCAATAATAAAATGATGAATTATTTTTACAAATTTCTAAGTCAGAATAAGGATTAAATATTGGTGTTTTTAATTGGGTTTTACTATAAACTTCACCAATACAAGTATATTTATTAGAATGAACTTCTATCTGATAATTAACTAAAACATCTGTAATTTTAGATTCAAAACTCGCTATACCATCTCTTGTATCTTTCTTATAAAAAGTTTGCACTTCGCTATTATAATCATTTTTAACAGTTACGTAAATATCATCTGTAATGTTTAATATACTTATTTTAAAACCTTTAATATAGCTCTCAATTTCTTCGGCTATTCCAGTACCATTCTCGAAGTTCAAAGTCATGCCATCATAAATATCAACAATCTCATAATTTGCTTTCACATTATTAGCAATCTCATTTAATTCCGCCTGTTCTTTATAACTACATGTACTAGCAGCTCTCGTATCAATAGGAGTAATTATAAGCGCAAAGACGAGGATAGCACCTAATAAACTCTTTTTCATCTAATCCACCAACCTAAATAAATCTGAGTAGATTATAACATAGGAGATAATGAAATACAAGTATAAAAATCACGGAAAATCTAGGTGAAACCTAAGGAAAACAAATACGACCAAAAGAAAAAAAGGAACCTATATTCTAAATCAATCGTTCCTTTTTTTATTATAAATCAAATTGTGAATTATAAAGTTCCGCATAAAAACCATTTTGATCAATTAATTCATCATGATTTCCCGTTTCTATAATATTACCGTCTTTCATAACAAGAATTAAATCCGCATTTTTTATAGTAGACAAGCGATGGGCAATAATAAACGAAGTTCTTCCTTTCATGAGTTTATCCATGGCTTTTTGAACCAATTCTTCTGTTCTCGTATCCACATTACTCGTCGCTTCATCTAATATTAAAAATGGTGCATCTTCAATCATCCCTCGAGCAATGGTTAAAAGTTGTCTTTGCCCCGCTGAAACCGAATCATTATCACCAATTAAAGAATCATACCCTTTTGGTAACGTTTTAATAAAATGATCCAAACCAACGGTTTTACAAACTTCTTTAATGCGTTCATCACTAACATTTTCACGGTTATAAATAATGTTTTCTTTAATCGTTCCATTAAAAAGCCACGTATCCTGCAAAACCATCGTAAAAAGATTATGAATATTTTCTCTAGAAAGCCTATTCGTATCCACTCCATCAATTTTAATGATTCCTGAATCAATATCATAAAAACGCATTAATAAATTAACCATAGTGGTCTTACCTGCTCCAGTAGGTCCAACAATTGCAATCTTTTGTCCTGATGAAGCTTTAGCACTAAAATTACGAATCGTAGGTTCTTCATTTCCTTCATATTTAAAAACAACATGATCAAATTCAATATTACCTTTAACCTTCTCTTTTTCCAAATAAACATTTGACTTTTCTTCGCGCATTTCTCTTTCATCTAAAATTTCAAATACGCGTTCACTTGCAGCCGCTGTAGATTGTAAACTAGTCATGGCTTGAGCCATTTGAGATAAAGGAGAGGTAAACAAACGCACGTAGGAAATAAAAGCAATAATAACGCCAAAACTAATTTTACCCTTCATCGTTAATAACGCTCCAACAATACAAACCGCAACATAACCAAAATTTCCAATAAAATTCATCATCGGCATCATCAATCCTGATAAAAATTGACTTTTCCAATTGGCATGATACATTTTTTCATTTAAAGCATTAAATTTCTCATCGGCTATTTTTTTGCCATTATAAGCTTTAATAACGTTTAATCCTGAATACACCTCTTCAATATGACCATTTAAAAGCCCTAATTCTTCTTGTTTCTCTGTAAAATATTTTTGAGATTTAGATAACACTAAAAACATAAAAACAAAACCAATTAAACTAGAAACAATAGCGGTAATTGCCATAATCCAATTAGTAATAAACATCATTAAAATCGTACCAAGAAATAAAGTAAGAGCACTAACTAGTGTCGACAAAGATTGATTCATCGATTGAGCCACTGTATCAATATCATTAGTAACCCTCGATAAAATATCACCCGTTTGATTACGATCAAAATAAGAAAGTGGAAGTTTATTAATTTTTTTAGAAATTCGACTTCGAAGCCCTTTCGCAAAACCGTTGGAAACAATCGTCATTGAAATCGATTCTACATAAGTAAAAATCGCACTTAAAATTAAGATTATCGCAACAACTAGAGCAATACTTTTAATTTTTTCAATATCCATAAAAGGTTTCACAATTTTTTGGATACTTTCAGGTGCTTCATCAATTCTTTGATAAATATCCTGGACCGTTGCATTTTCATCTAAATCACTCATAACCTCTAAAAAATGAGCTTGATCGATTTTAGAAATAACCGTTTGATCCATTGAAAATTCATCAAACAACACTTCCGCAATCGAATTTGAAATGACCATTTTTTGCTCATTCAATCCTTTTAAAAAATCAATTTTTTCAACCGTTGAAATAGTAATAGACTCATAAGTGCTTTCTGGTAACAAAGCTTTTTGTATATTTAAAGGTAACATCATAAATAAAGACATCATCTCTTGTGGATTCTCTAAAAGTTCCCTTGAAAACTCTCTTAACGCTTGCTTTTCTTCTTTAGTAAAAGTATCACTGACTAGAATAGATTGTACACTTTTTTCACTTAAATCCATTGCTAAAAGCGTTGGAAGTTTTTTTTCTAAGGCCTCTTCAGAAACTTTAGAAGTAATTTGTTCTGTTAAAGAGGTAAGGGCCTCTTTATTAACCACTAACCCCTCTGAAATCTTATCCGTTAAATCTGATAAAATATTCGGCGTAAAAATAGTAAGGATAGAACCTAAAGCCGCCAAAACAAGAGCAAGACTAATTAAAACTCGAAAACTTCTTAATTCATGAAGTAATCGTTTTATCGCTCCTTTAAAATCTTTGGCTTTTTCAGCGGGTGCCCCTCCTGGTCCATGACCGCCACGACCTCTATTTGCCACTTTCTAACTCCTCCTTTGATAATTGTGATAAAGCTATTTGCTTATACACCTCACAAGTCTTAAGTAATTCTTTATGTGTTCCCATTCCAACACATTCTCCATTATCTAAAACCATAATCTTATCGGCATTCATAATCGTTCCAATTCTTTGCGCAACAATCAAACTTGTCGCCTCTTTTGTGTGTTCCTTTAACGCCTTACGTAATACCGAATCCGTTTTATAATCTAACGCGGAAAAAGAATCATCAAAAATATAAATCTCTGGATTCCTAGCAATAGCTCTTGCAATACTTAATCTTTGTTTTTGCCCACCAGAAACATTGGTTCCTCCACTGGCTAAATGCGTTTCATACTGTTGATCCATTTTTAAAACAAAATCTTCGCCTTGAGCAACACGTATTGCTTCTTGAATAGAGGCTTCAGTTTTCTCATGAGCACTTTCTCCAAAGCCCACATTTTCTAAAACCGTTCCATTAAAAATAACCGCTTTTTGAGACACATAGCCTAACTTATTATATAAATGGTCAAACTTATAATCACGAACATTCACACCATCTACTAAAACTTCCCCTTCTGTTACATCATAAAACCTAGGTACTAAATTAATAAGCGTTGATTTTCCACTTCCTGTCGAACCAATAAAAGCCATCGTTTCACCTTTATTGACCTTAAAACTAATATTTTTAAGCAAATATTCTTCCGCATCAGGATATTTAAAAGAAACATTCTTAAACTCAATCGTCCCTTTTTCTTGAGTCTCTCCATCAAAATGCCCCTCTTTAACACTAATTTCTGTATCTAATACTTCATTAATACGCGTAGCAGACACTTGAGCTCTTGGTAACATCATAAAAATCATCGCCAGCATCAAAAAAGACATAATCACTTGCATCGCATAGGAAGAAAAAACCACCATATCGCCAAATAAGCCAATCTTATTAACCATCAAAGCATCACGAATTAAATACGCACCAATAAAATAAATAACAAGCGTTAAAGAATTCATAACCAAATACATCACTGGAGATAAAAAGGCAAACTTTTTTTGATTATACAATTGTTGATTCGTTAATTTTGTATTAATCGATTCAAATTTTTCTTCCTGATAACGTTCCGCATTAAAAGCTCGAACCACACGTATTCCAGTTAAATGCTCACGAATGACTCCATTTACTTGGTCAATTAATTTTTGAACAATTTTAAATTTCGGTAAAATAAGAATCATCAGTGTTCCAATAACGGATAAAAGAATCACCACCGCTACAGCTGTCACCACACTCCATTGCCAACTTTTATTGAGTATCTTCGTAATTGCCCAAATAGCGGTCACAGGAGCTTTAATTAAAAGTTGGAGACCCATACTAATCAACATTTCAATTTGAGTAATATCATTTGTCGTTCTAGTAATTAAACTATCGGTTTTAAATTGTTTAATTTCATGAATCGATAAACTTTCAACTTTTTCAAAAATTCTTTTACGCAATTTTAACGAATAAGAACTTGATAAGTGGGAAACAAAATACCCTACAATGATGGCTGAAGCTAAACTTCCTAAAGCACATAAAAGCATCAATCCACCATTTTTGATAATCTCTAGCATCTCACTTCCTTCTGTTTGAACGAGTCTTGTGATTTCAGACATATAATCGGGCATTTTTAATTCCAACCAAACTTGGGCAAGAATTAAAACAAAACTAATCAGAACCAAAACCCATTCTTTTTTTGTAAAATTTTTCAATAATTTTATCATGCATTACATCCTTTCTTGAATGGCATAAGTGACATTTTCTTGCATTTTTTTTATAAGAGTAAAAAAACTTTTCAATTCTTTTTCACTTAAACCTTTTTTTAATATTTTTTCTAATTCTTCTAATTTATCTTGTTTCTCTAAAAAAATTTTTTCAGCTTTTGAATGAAGTAAAATCTGTTTTTTTCGCGTATCTCCTAAAGCATTTTTTCTTTGAATCCACTCATTTTTTTCCATCGTTTTTAAAACTCCTGAAACCGTTGCTCGCCTTAAATTTAAAACTTGCTCTAAATCTTTTTGAAAAATAATCTTTTCTTTATTTTTCAAAATATAACCCACGATTTGCATTTGAGTGGGAGTGAAAAAAGAAGAATTTTTAAAAATTTGACAATCTTTAACTAATAAGCGAAAGATAGAATGGTCTAAATTTTTTATTTCATAAACTAATTTAAAATCTTCCATAGAACCCTTTCCTTTTCATTGCCATGTTAAAATATATGCTAAAATAAAAAAATTGTCAATAACCTAACAATTTTTTTCACTTGATTTTCACAATTAAGAAATTTTTTCAAGTTCTTCTTTCGAAAGATTTGTTATTTTTGAAATCATTTCTACATCAAAATCTTCGTTTAACATATTTTTAGCAATCATAAGAGCTTCCTGTCGCTGTCCTTTTTGAATCCCTTTTTGAATGCCTTGCTGAAGACCTTCTTCCATTCCAAGTTTGTGCCCCTTCTCACGTGCTTCTTTTGTTGCCTTTTCTAATAACTCCTCCTCAATTTGCTTTTGCAACTCTTCTTCACTACAATAAAATACCTCATCAAATTGTTTTAAAAATTGATCTAAATTCTTCTTAATAATAAGAAAGACAAACATCATAAATTTCAATTAGATGAGTATAAAGTGTATGATATTTTTCCTCCATCAATACCGTTTTATAAACAAACTCTCCTAAACCATAAATATCACAAGAATTAATATTTATGATCGTAATGGGTTTTAATTCATGATACTTATTCGAATGAACGAGTTGCCTTAGTGTTAATTGATACGCATACGTTAAACTCTTCACCTTAAAAATTGTACTTCTACTATAATTGAATAGGTTCCAAGCAATCTTTCAATTCCTCCAAAGGAATTTCCGTTGTGTGGGCAATAATCCTCGCAATATAATTTCTTGTTTCTTTACTCTCATACGAAAGAACCTTTTTAATCACCTTATCATTTAAATATTTAAGTTCCATCATTTCCCTCCTATTATACTTATTACCTTTAAATTCACAATTTCCTTTTTAAACACCCTAAATTTGACAAAAACTCAAAAAAAAGATAGTATTTTATTAACATTTTAAATGTTTTTGAGGTACCCATAATGAGAAGTAGAAAAGAATTAAAAAAAGGATCAAAAAAAATTTTAAAAAGAAATTACTGGCGAATTGTAGCCTTAACTTTTTTTATCGCTTTTATGGTTGGCAATTTAAACATGAATACTTCAAAATCGGTTCATAGCAATATTGATCGAATCACCAGTACAACTGGCACAACAATAACCCCTTTACCCTTTAACTTAACTAAAAAAACTTTAAATAAAATCAAAGAAAATGTGACAGGTTATAAACCCACCAGAGGTTTTTTAGCAAATTTATTTAATAACTTAGTCGCCTCAGAAAATTTCATTTCTGGTCTATTAAATTCTTTAAATCAGCTTTTATTTCACGAAAAATTAAAAAATGGACTTATTATTCTTTTAGGAGCTCTATTATCTTTTCTCTATTGGTTATTAATAAAAAACATTTTATACGTTTGTGAAGCAAGATTTTTTTTAGAAAATCACAATTATAGTAAAACAAATTTCAAAAGAGCTTTATTACCGCTTCGTATAAAAAAGAACACCAAAATAATTAAAACCATGTTAAGAACATTTATCTCTGAAATAATATGGCTTTTTACAATTGTAGGATTCTTTATAAAATATTATGCTTACCGAATGGTACCTTATATACTTGCTGAAAACCCAAATATGAAAAGTCAAGAAGTTTTAGAACTTTCAGAAAACATGATGAAAAAACATAAATTTGAACTATTAAAATTAGACCTCTCTTTTATAGGCTACCAAATACTTGATGTCCTAACTTTTCATATTTTTGGCATTCTCTTCTTAAACCCTTATAAAAATTGTGTGTACGTGGAATATTATATGGACTTAAGAAAACTGGCTAAAAAACAGCACATAAAAAACAGCGACTTATTAAAAGACAATTTATTAGAAAAAACAGGAGAAAAATACCCAAATCACCAATACTTATATGAAGAATCGAATCATAAATGGTTAAATACCGACTACAATAAAAACTATAGTGCATCCTCTTTAATATTAATGTTTTTTACAGCTAGCATGATAGGATGGCTATGGGAAGTAGGACTTCATTTATTTCAATATGGAGAATTCGTAAACCGTGGTACCCTTCATGGTCCTTGGATTCAAATCTACGGTTTTGGAGTCGTCTTTTTACTCCTAAGTTTAAAAAAGATTCGAAATCATCCTATACTAACTTTTATCGCAAACCTTATTTTATGTGGTATCATAGAATACGCTACCAGTTGGTATTTAGAAACATTTAATGGGATGCGTTACTGGGATTACGATGACTTTTTCTTAAATATCCATGGGCGAATTTGCTTAGAAGGATTACTTGCCTTTGGCATTGGTGGCTGTGCATTTATCTATTTTGGTGCCCCATTCTTTGAAAGTCTCTACACTAAAATAAAACCTAAAATAAAAAAGATAATTTGTATTATCTTAATTATACTCTTTTCAGTAGACTTCATTTATTCTAGTAAATATCCTAATCAAGGAGAAGGCATCTCCCAAAATATAGAACAAAAAAATTAACATTTATTATTAACCATAGGAAGAACAACGGTATTCAGTTCATGATTAACAGAACGAATATCTTTTTTTATTTTTTGAAATGCCTCTTCTCTTACTATTTCTTGATTAACATACAAAGTTTGTTTTAATAGACTCTCAAGTTCATTAATCCCCATACTTAATTGATTCATTTTATTCTTAATAGTGCCCAAATTTTTTCTTAAAATTTGATATTTTATTTTTCTTATATACTCTTCATTCATACTATTTTCCTATCTCTTCAAAAGATTTTGCAACCGTTAAAGCTGTTTCATTATAATGAGAAAGTGTTTTTTCTAAAACGACAAGATACCCATCATTCAAACGGTTCACTACTCGATTTTTATTGCGAATTTCTAAATTCAAGGTTTCAAAACTTTTCTTATTTTTCGTATCAAAAAAATAAAGAAGTTCTCTCATATTTTTTTCAATTTCTTCTAAATCCAAATCCAAAGCCTGTTTATACATTCTTACTTTTTTAATACTCAATTCAAGCTGTTCATTATTAATAAAACTGTCCATTAAACATCACCTAAATAATCATTTAAATCCTTTTCTTTAATATATTGAATTTGAATCTTACTCAGTTTCATTTTTATATTTTGTTCAATATCTTCTATCGTATTTATTTTATCTCTAAAAGTTTCTTTTATACTTTTAAGTTCGTTAAAATCATCCATTAAAATTTGTTTTTCGTCTTCTAAATAACTTCTTTCTTCTAAACAAAAAGAAAAATCTAAATTTTGATACAAACGAATTGTTTTTTGAATTATTAAAAGAACAGAATCAACTTTTTGAAGAGTCCGATTTTTTAAATTCAAATCAAAAGTTATTTTATTTCCAATTTCTTCATATCTTTTAACAAAATAATCATAAACTTTAACGATTTCTTTTAATTCTTCTTGCATATTCTCCATATTCAATCGATCAGTTTTAGCATCTTCTAAAAATTTTTCTGAATGAGGATCATGCCATATCGATTCCACTTGATTCAGTTCATGATATAAATCCCTCACATCTTTCTCATAAGTTTCTAAAGAATGTAGAAATAAACTCAATCGATCTTTTAAATTAGATACTTGTACTTGCATGACTATCACCTAATTTTTTCCTAGTATAGAAAAAATACGATTCACGTATTTTCCTAATATTAAGAAAAAATAATTCTTATGCTTCCCCAGCAAAAGCTTGTGAAACTTTTCCTTCAGTATTAGAGTAATTTTGAAGAGTTGTTTCAATTGCATTTTTTGAAGCCGTTGTGATTTCTTGAATAGCGCTATCAATTTTATTTTTAATCATACCTAAAGAATTAATTAAATTAGAAGCTTGATTTCCTCCAATAAAACCACATTCCTGAACAGCCTGTTGTGCATTCGTTAAAGCATTTTTTGCACTTTCAGCAATAACAGGTAACTTTGCCGCTACAGGTTCTGTAAAAGCTAAATCAATACCTCTTACTCCTCCAATATTTTCTCTGATAACACGGGTATCCATTGTTTTACTAATTGCTGAAAAATTTTGTGTAGAATAAGAAGAATCCGTTTGAGAGGCCCAAGCTTGTCCAGCACTATTCATTGAATTAACAATACTTTCGAAAATAGTATTAGAACTTTGAATCAAACCATCAATAGTAGGTTTAAAAGCATCGTTGAAAAAAGTTTGTGCATGATTGCATGCCCATTTATCAGACATACCTCCAATAAAATCTCTTTGCATATCATCTCCAATTGCTTTAATTAAATTTTCATATGCATTTTTTACATTATTAATCGAAGAATTAACAACTTCAGGATTAAATCCAGTTAATGCCATAAATTTACCTTCTTTCTATGATAATATATCTTATCTATAACCATTATACCAATATTCAATTTTTTAATCAATCTACTTTACATTTTTGTTAAACTCAAAAAAAAACAAATCCTTATCAAGAATTTGTTTAATATTCACAATGGCGCCTGATGTAGGACTCGGACCTACGACCTAACGGTTAACAGCCGTGCGCTCTACCAGCTGAGCTAATCAGGCAACGTAATTAAATTATATATTATAATTATAGCCATTGTCAATAATTTTATACCATATTTTGTAATTTTCTAACTTATAAATTTATGTTGTTCTTCCATATAGGGATTCATGATTTCTTTTTCCCTTTGTTCCTCTTGAACTTTTTTTAATTCCTTTGAAAAATTTTTTAACAATTCAACTTCGTCTTTTGAAGAGTTATTGTTTTCAATAATTATTTCATTAACCTTTTTCAGCATTTCTGTTTTAGAATCAAATTTCTCTTTTTCTGTCATATTTAATTTTCTCCTATACTATTTATAATTTCGCTTACATAATAATCAATATCTAAACTGGGATGAGTTTCTGTAATACTTTTAGAACCATTTTCATTAGCGATTTCGTAATTATTTTTTATACTTTTAAGTTTGTTTAACACAATAGACGCATCACTTTTATTTATTAAGCCATTTTTTATACTATCTATAAAAATCATCATTTGATTCTCAATCCCCTTAGAATCCATTATAGACGCTAGCTGACTATTATCTATGCCCGTTGTAAAATCATCAAAACTTTCAATTTTGTTTAATTTATAACCGCTAACATTCATTTCGTAACGCTCAATCGCTTCACTTAAACTATTTACATTTCCTGACAATTCATAGTCATACAATAAACTATCAATTTTAGCCATTTGCTGTTTAGCTAAAAACTCTTTATTGATTTCAATAACGGGTATATTCCATTCAGAAGCCGCTTTATAAGCATTATTTTTTAACTCTATTGGCATATCACTAAATATAAGAACACAATCTGGAGTAACACTCGTTCGATCAAGAACGATTTCATTATAAACACGTGTTGACATTTTACTAATATCATTAGCGCCAACAAAAACTTTTTTATTATTAGAAGTAAAGCCATAATTAGCAATATTTGAATTTAAATCATAAGCCGAAATATCTTTAACTTGATTTTCATTAAGTGCTAAAAAACCATAATAAACACCTGTATTGCCAACTGGAGATAAACCAATATGTTCTGAAGTGATATAACTCGTTGATAATCCATGAGTCTCAGAATCCCTTAAAACATTCCATGTATCAATGTAGCTATCATTAAGCAAAGTTTTGGTAACAGTATAACCTGTTTCACTACTATGAACAATAAATTCAAAATCTTCACTTAACACAATCTTTTTTACTTCTTTTCCATCATATAAAATAGTTTCATATTCGCGATTATTTATTTTATTTTGAATAGTAGAAAGTGTATGAGATAAATTTTCTACATAGCTTTTACGATAGATATTTTCTACATTATTGAAAAAATATGCCATTTCAACAGAATTATAATTAAAATTTAAACTATTATAAATGGTACTTAACTTATGAACATCTTGAAGCTCATAACAATATTTTAAAGTTTTTAAAATTTCAATAACTTGATGATCATCATATTTAGAAACCTGCTCAAAATTATTAATATATTCATTTATTATTTCTCGAACCTCATTAGAAGATAAAGAAAAATACTTTTGAAAAAGTGCTTCTTTCATATTTGTAATATCTCCAAGTTGAAATAACTCATCACATTTCTTAATAAAATTTTCATTATAATTTGAATCAAAATCAATCTCTATTTTTTTAGCATTTAAACTATATTTATTTTGATTATAAAAAATATAATTTAAAAGTTGTGTTAAACATTAAGACTGATTGATATATTCAACATAAGCAACGTTC
>CAJTYF010000020.1 GCA_910583945.1 uncultured Bacilli bacterium | reverse complement strand
CCTATTACTAAAAGTATTCCTAATATAGAATAAATGATTTTTTTATTCCTTTTATTTTTATTAAAATTTTTTAAACTTTTCTCTTTCTTTTTATACTGTTTGAACATATTTAATTCAACATTTCTTTACTAGACATACTTCGATTACACCTATATTATTATTAATTCAATTATATCTTTATAAGCATAATTTAGCAACATCAAAATATATCTTTACAATCTAGTTCATTTTCCAAAAGGGTATAGTATAAAAATGAAGTCATGAAGTTTTAGTTCCACTTTTAAAAGTGTGTTTATCTTCAATTTACACACTTCATTTTTCATATCATTAATTTTCTAAATCTTTTCCAAAAGCAAAGTCATTTACTTGTTTAAATTCTGAATTTTCTTTTTCAAACGCCGTATTAATTTCATTATTTAATATCGTTTTTATGCTTTCGTCTAACTGGATAATTTCATTTATAGATAATACTATTATATTGTCTACATTATCTACATATTCTTGGCTTTCATTGCCACTGAAGAATCTCCATCCACTGTCTGTTTCATTATCCGGTTGTTCTCTATAAGCAAATCCAATTTCAGATTTTTCTTCTAATACTTTTTTTGTTATAAAAGCGGTTTTATTTTCTTCATTCATCTTTCATCTCTCCTTTCTAATTTAATTATACAAAATTTAGTTTTTAAAATATAGACTTTTATTATAATTTAAGGAACTATTTTAATTTAAACTGTTCTTTTATTTCATCCATTATTTTTTCCTTTGTTTTTGATCCATCATTAATGATACATAATTTTTTATTATGTTCACATTCTTCTTTTACTTGTTTAGCAAATAAGATGTCTCTTTCCATCCAATTATTAAAAGCTTGTCTTTTATCCAAACATCCTTCTAAAATAGTTGAAACCCATTTACGCTCTTTATAATGAGTGATTTGAAAATTAGGTGAAGGTATTAAGGCCAAGTATTCTTTTAGATTATATTTTTTATAACTTTAGGTGTATAAGCTGTTCCTTCAGTGATGATAAAATCAGCTTCTATCTGATTTAAATAATCCAATACATAGGGAGCAATTTCATCATAAATAAGAAATTCTTCTTCACATTGCGTTAAAGGCTCTCTCATCCATATTTCGTCCGGGCTCATCATTAAATAATTTTGGCATGCTCTACCGCCATTCTTTGCAGCTATGATAATAAATTTTTCTAGAAAATCATCAACTTTATAATAATAAGCCTGGTATTCTTTTGAAAGATATTTTGCTATTGTGCTTTTTCCACTACAAGGAGAACCTCCTATAAAAAAAACTCTTTTACTCATTTTTTAACCTTTCTTTATTTGTAATTGTATAGCTTTTTTACTTCTTTTATACTTAATTCTCTATACTCACCAGATTCTAAATTTCCAAGTGTTAAAAACCCATATTTTTCTCTTTTTAATTTAATCACTGCATGATTTACACTTTCAAATATTTTTTTTACAATATGATTTCTTCCTTCAACAATGGTGATTTCAACAATGTCCGAATTTTCTGATTTTTTTCTAATTTTTATAAACTCTGGCGTTACTTTTCGATTTTCTATGACAACCCCTTTTTTTAAACGATAAAACTCTTCCAGCGTTAAATTTCCTTCGATTTTGGCAATGTAAGTTTTAGGAACTTCATTTTTAGGATGCGTTAAAATATTTGTTAATTCTCCATCATTCGTTAGAAGGATTAAGCCTGTGGTATCGTAATCTAATCTTCCAACAGGATAGATTCTTGCTTCGATTCCAATTAAATCTACAATAGTCTTTCTATTTTTTTCATCTTCACAACTTGAAATATATCCACGTGGTTTGTTTAACATAAAGTAATATTTCCGATCTGTTTTTTCTAAAACTTTATTTTCTACTTCGATTAAATCACTTGCATCCACTTTTGTTCCAAGTTCTGTTACAATTTTCCCATTCACTTTTACTTTACCATTTTTTATTAGCTCTTCCGCTTTTCTTCTAGAAGTAAACCCTGTATTGGCTATTACTTTTTGTAATCGTTCCATATTATTCCTCCAATAAAATTTTTTTTATTTCTTGCCAATTAGAAACCATGATTATATTATTCTTTTTAAGTTCCTCTTCTGAATAGTTTTCATTATGCCAAGCTTTATAAAGAAGCTTCTTTTTACAACCTCCTAAATTGTTTAACTTGTCATCAATACCTCCCCAAAAAGAAAGAGCGGTTTTGTCATTAATAAAAATAATCTGATGTTGATGAATAAAAGGTAAATGATTAATGATAAACTCATATTTGTTTTTTAAATGTTCTCCCACTTTATCTTTTAATTGTCCGCTTTCAAAAGCACTTACAATAAATAAATTGTATTTTTCATTTAATTTTTCCAGAGTTTCAAAGGCGTTTTCTTTTAAAGTTGCCCCTTTATACATGTTGTATTCTTCTAAAGAATCATAAAACTCTTGTTTACGACTTTCTAAAGCTTCTTCCAAAATATATTCGGTTTTAGATAGATCAAGTTCATGACCTAAAAAGGCTTCAATTTGATCTTTCCATGTATTGTTTACAATGACATCATCTAAATCAACCATTAAGCTTTGTTTCATAATCTTCTATTTCCTTTCTAAACATTGTCTTAAAATTTTCAGGGATTTTGGCGCACCATTTGTATGTTTTTTGATTTATTTCTAATTCTAGAGCTGATGCGTGTAAGCCCAGTCTACCTATGGGATTTTTAGCGGACTCGTATTTTTTGTCTCCAATAATTGGGTAGCCAGAAGCGTTTAAGCTCACTCTGATTTGATTTTTTCTTCCTGTTGAAAGATTTATTTTAAGTAAGCTATAGGCTTTGTTATTGGCTAGCAAACTAAAATGAGTGATGGCTTTTTTTCCATTTTTTTCATCACTTATAAACACTTGATGCGTTTTGGATTCTTTTAAATAATAGGTTAAGGTTTCTTTCTTTTTCGTTATCTTTCCTTCAACAATCGCTAAGTATTCTCTTTTTTTAACGTAATCGTTCCAGTGCTCTTGTAATTTATTTTTTAGTTTTTCATTTTTTACGAAGACGATAATTCCTGAAGTGTCTTTATCTAAGCGATGCACAATAAAAATTTTATTTTTAGGATTTTGTTTTTTTATATACACCCTTGCTTCGTGATAAAGTGTTTTTACTTTCTCTTTTTCTGTTGCAATGGTAAGCACGCCTGATGGCTTATTGATTACTAGAAATTCTTTATCTTCATAAATAATGTCCATTTTCTTTTTTTTCATTTTTTACGTCTCTTCTTTTCTATTTTTTTATATTATGAATGTATTCTTTTAAATTTATATTACTTTTAATAGGAAACAAAAAAGAGTGTTTTTTCAATTTTTTATTCCTCTTTCTTCAATAAATATATTCTTTTCTTAAATTTTTTTAAATAAAGCAATGTTTTATTTTCTTACTAATTCATTAATCGCCATTAATACTCCGATTTTGCCATATTCATAGGTCAGGCTGCCTTGTTGATAAGCGATAAAAGGCTCACGAACAGGTCCATCACAAGAAAGTTCGATGCTACTTCCTTGAGTAAAAGAACCGCTAGCCATAATGATATCACAGTCGTATCCAGGCATGGGACTTGGTATAGGCAAAAAGGACGAATCAATAGCTGAACCCATTTGAATTCCTTGAGTGTATTTAATTAATTCTTCTTTTGATTTAAAATAAATATTTAAAACAATATCTACTTTTTCTTCGTTAAATCTTGGTTCTACAAGATAACCTAATTTTTCTAACATGAGACTTGTAAAGACATTTGTTTTTAAGCTACTCGCTACAACACTTGGAGCAAAGTAGATGCCCTGAAGAATACTTTTATTGATTCCTAATGTTGGCCCTACTTCACGTCCTTCGCCAGGAAGGTTTAATCTTTCGCCACAAAGGTCTATAAGTTCTTTTTTACCTACAATGTATCCTCCATTGGGAGCAATTCCACCACCTAGGTTTTTGATTAAAGAGCCTACTACTATATCCGCTCCAATTTCTGTTGGCTCCATGGTGTTTACAAATTCGCAATAACAATTGTCCACCATTACAATAATTTTATCATCCATCTCTTTTATTAACTTGATGACTTTTTCTAATTTTTGAAGGGACAAACTTTTTCGAGTGGAATAGCCTTTACTTCTTTGAATTTCTATTACTTTTACAGGATTATTCTTTAAATACTCTTCAATTTTTTTATAATCAAAATCATCATTTATTAAATCAATTTGTTCATAATGAATGTTAAAAGCTTTTAAAGAACTTTTATTTTCTTTAATGCCAATGACTTCATGTAAGGTATCATATGGGAGTCCAGAAATGGAAAGTAAAGTATCCCCTGGTCTTAAAAGAGCAAAAAGGCAAGTGGATAAGGCATGAGAGCCACTAATCATTTGGCTTCTTACTAATGCACTCTCGGTTTTAAAAATGGTTTTAAACACTCGTTCAATCGTTTCTCTCCCTTTATCATTATAGCCATAACCGGTTGTAGAAGCAAAATCACTTTCACTTACATTACATTCATGAAAAGCATTTAAAACTTTTAAAGAATTATACTCACCGATTTCTTTTATTTTCTTGAATTCTTCTTGCGCTTCTTGTTCACAAGACTTTGCTAATTCTATTATTTTAGGATTAATTCCTAGTAATTCATATTGATTCATCTTTTCAATTCACTGCTTTCCGTTATATTTTTTAATTTATTTTTTAATATTTTATAAAGCAACTTATAAACATTTTTTGTTCCTTCATTCATTTGAATGGTGAATGGATCTTCAGCCAATAAAATATTTCCTTTATTATCTATTATTTTTAAAGCTAAATTTTTTCTTTTTTGTAAAAAGAAGTTTTTATGTTCTAAAAAATAATTTATTTAAAATAAAGATAAATTTTCTGGTAGATAAATAATGGTTGTCTCTTCAATACTTACAAATACTTGCCCTAATGTTGCAATTGCATTTTGCCAAAATTCTCCATAAAATGTACCTTCGGGTATTCCTAAGCTTTCAAAAGTTAAACCTAAATTGTATCTATCGGAATACTCTTTTATTGCTTGACTATGATGTTCATTTTTTTCTAATTTTTTAATAAATACCCCTCCCCCAGATTCTACAATTGCTTGATTAGGTATTATAAGGCTTCTCTATTCATGTTAATCCTCCGTCTACTCGAATTACGGTTTTATTTATGTAACTTGCTTCATCACTTGCTAAAAAAGCAACGACGTTTGCAACTTCTTCTGGTGTAGCGAATCTTTTTAAGAGTATTTTTTGTTCTTCTTGTTTTAGGTAATCTTGATTCATTTCTTCCACACTTTCTGTTCTCATCCAACCTGGGGCAACAGCTAGCACTCGAATATTTGGAGCAAGAGCATCCGCAAAGTTATTGGTTAATGAGATTAAACCCGCTTTTGAAGCATCGTAATCCATGGAATAGGTTTGATTGGTGTCTATACCGTTTGTAGAAGAAATATTAATGATGACGCCTTTTTCTTTTCCCAACATATGGAAACTAACATGCTTCATAGTTAAAAAGGAACCAATTAGGTTGGTGTTAAGAACTTTATTAAATTCTTCACTCGTTTTTTCACTATACTCTCCATCTAAATTTAAAACTGCATTATTGATTAAACAATCAATTTTTGAAAAAGAATGAATGGTTTTTTCTATCATTTGTTTGACTTCTTTCTCATTCGAGACATCGGCTTTAAATGTTAAAATTTTAATGGAATACCTACGTTCCAATTCTTCTTTTAATTGATACACTTCTTTTTCACTCGTTAAATAATTTAAAACTAAGTTGTAATTTAAACTCGCTAATTTTTTAGCAATGGCGGCGCCTAAGCCTTTAGATGCCCCTGTAATTAAAGCAACTTTCTGATTCATAAATTTCCCTCTTTGTAAGTCTATTTTACCAAATAAGATAGAAAAAAGATAGAACCTATCTATCTTTAATCATTTATTGGTTTCATGGTAATAACTAAATTCTTGAAGACTATTTGCTAATTCTTCTAATTCTTCACTGTTTTCTTCTTCTAGTAAAAAAAGAATTTCTTTAATGGAAGAACAATTCTGATAAGGAATATGGTATAAATCCAAAAGTTCTTTTTGGTATTGTTTTAAATAAAGCTGGTTATTTATTTTTACTAAACGATGAAGGGTTATCGTCTCGTTTATAAATTCTTCCATTTCTTCTTTTGGCTTTCTCTTACCCATTGTATTTTTCATTCATTTCTTTTGTGGTTCTCTTTTTTAAATGCCAATCTAAAATATCATTTAGTTTGTTTTCCACTCTTGTAAAACTTCCACTTAAGTCTAAATCGGTGATGACAAGCTTATTTTTATCCACAATGAATTCATTCCAACCAATACTTTTTTCTTCGGTTTTAGCGTAAAGAATTAAACCATCGGTCTGTTCATTACCACTTTTTTTGATGTAAGTATACATTTGATATAAATTATTGGAATTAAATTTTTCTTTTTCATAAAATTCTTGATAGATTTTGCAATAAAACTTAGCATCAATAATCAGTTTAATTTGATTATTTTGATCTAAAAAGGAGATATCGGTTTGCATTTTGGGGATGTTTTCTTCTTTTCCAGCAAGGATTTGCATTTGCCAAGAAAGGTCTTTTTTAGCAACTTTTGTTTTTCTTTCATAGTAAGTTCTTATAAAATTTTCATAAAGGTTTGCCATTAATTTATCTTCTTTGTAAGACACAAGAACTAAATCTTTTTCATTTGAACCTATGTACAATTCTTTTAATATGAGTTCACATATTTTAATTAAGAAACGATATGATTCGTTATTTTTATTAAATTTTAAAGCTTTCCATTCAATTCTTTTGGGATTTTTGATTCCTTCTACTTCATTAAAATAAGTTTTTAGTTTTTTTAATCTTTGTTTTCTTTCTCTATCACTTATTTTTTTAGAGTTCAATAAAAATTCAATGGTTGTTTTAACAATTTTATTAAAATAGGAATTTAAAGTGTACTCGTCATAAATACAAACGACTTGGTGTTTTACTCTAGCGTTTCTTTTTATGGTATCCGTTAAATCTATTTTTCCTTTTACTAATGTTAATTCTTCCTTAAAGTTTTGGTAGTCATGTTTTAAACCTTTTTTTATTTGTTTATTAACTAAATTGATTATAATTTCCGCAAATAAGTCATAGAAATTTTCAAATTCTTCTTGATCGTATTTTCGAATCTCATCTTCATTTAATTTTTTATAAATAAAAGCCAGCATGTAGTAAACATTTTGAACACGTATCATTTAATCCAACTCTTTAGATTGGTATAATCTTTTAATTTATCTTTTTCATCGTACCAATATTCTTTTAACATGGGTTCTATTTCGTATTCTAAAATAAGCTCTAATTTGTTTTTTATTTCTTCTTGAGATTCCTTTTCTTTAAAGTTACTAAAATAGCTGTGACCAATCATGAAGCCTTCTCCTAAAGATTCATCGTCTTTAATTTTATCGTTTAATTTTTTGATAAATGGAATGATATCATTTAAATATGGAATGTTTTGGGCATACGTTTTAAATTTTTCTTCTTCAAATAAAGGATTGATGCGGTAAAAGGCAAAACGTCTTCTAAGAGCAAAGTCCATCAAAGCTAAACTTCTATCCGCGGTGTTCATGAGTCCTATGATGTAAAGATTACTTGGAATGGTAAAGTTTTTGTAGTCTTCATTTTTTCCTTGGTAGGCTAAATCTACTCTATAAGTGTCACGTTTATCATTTTCAATTAAAACTAATAGTTCTCCAAAAATTTTACTAATGTTTCCACGATTGATTTCATCGATGATTAAAAAATACTCGTTCTTTTTGTCTTTTCTTGCTTTTTCACAGAAATCAATAAAAGGTCCACTTTTTAGCTTAAAACCGCCTTTTTTGGTAGGACGATAGCCTAAAACAAAGTCTTCATAAGCATAACTTTGGTGAAACTGGATGTTTAAAAGTCGTTCTTCTTCTTTTTTTCTCATGATGGCGTAACAAAGTCTTTTGGCTATATAGGTTTTACCTACTCCTGGAGCACCTTCTAGAATGATGTTTTTCTTTTCTTTTAAAATGTTATAAATTTTTTCACATTCCTCTTTTTTCAAGAACACTTCTTTATCTAATTTTTCAAAAGAATAAGAGTCATCACGCAATTCGTTTTTAGATTGTATTAATTTTAATATAAGTTTTGTTTCTTCTTCAGTAATATTTTTTAAAGTGCCCATATTACTTGTGATAAAAGGGGCTTGTTCTAATGCTTTAATTGATTTTAATTCTTCTAAAGTAATGGGTACTTCAAAGGAGTCGATTAATTTAATAGTTAAAGAATGGTCTTCTGATTTTTTTGTGATTTTACCAATGCCTAGGATCCTTTTTTCTCCAGTTTCATAGATAAATACTTTTTCAAAGAGTTTTACATTACTAAAGTTGTCTCTTAAGTTTCCATTTTCATTTTTTCCTTCAAAAAGTTGTTCAAATCCAATTGCTTTATCAAAAAAAGTAAAAATTCTTGGATTCGTATTTAACCAGTAATATTTTTCTGTTTTTTTATTATCCATTTGTGATTCCACCTTCTGTATTTGTGATCCACTTGAACTTTTTATTAAAAAATTTTTATGGTAAAGATAAAACATATTATCAACATCGAGATAAGTTTTTAATTCTTGACTTTCTTTTTCTAATTGCTGTCTAATCTTTTCTACGTTATTTATGACTTTTTGATATTCAGCATATTTCAATGTTTTGTTTAAAGGAACGTCTGTAATCTCCAGAAATTCAAATATATCTTTTGCTCTACCATTAAATATTGCATAGTTGCTCGGATTTAAAATGGTAATCAGTTCACTCATAGAAGCTTCTTTAAACTCTTTGACTTGCTCTAGAAATCTATCCCAACGTTTTTCTATTTCTTCCGTTCCATACATTAAATCAATTAGATTTTTTTTGAAATTTTCTAATCCATTTTGATTGATAATTTCTTCTTGTTGTTTAAATTCTGTTCTTACCCCCCAAATATTTTTTAAAAAATTTTCCATTTCTTCTTTAGTAAAACTTTGTATTTTTTCTTTAGTTAATTGTTTAAATTTTTGAATTCGTTCTTCCCGATCTTTTAATCCTTTATTTTTCTTTTTTTCTTCACAGTCTTTTAAATACCAATTTATCATTGCCTTTAATTTGTTTTCATTCATTACTTTTACTCCTTCAATCTCTTTTTATTATAACAAAAAAACAAAGGCATGAAAAGAACCTTTGTTCTAAATTTTAACGTTTATAAAATTCTTCTTGCTCAATTAAAGTTTTTGAATCAAACGCATAAAAAGCTAAAGCTTTTAAAGGACATCCTTCTAATATGTGTTTAAATGGCCAATTTTTATCACTTTTAATTTGATTTAAACGATTAGGCATTTCTGCTCCTAAAGTTTGATCTAAAATTTGCGGTCTTACTAATGCATTAAATTCTTCTGTTACCATTACAAATCCATTTGAAATATCAACACCATAAGAACCATCGTACGATAAATTATAACTATGAAGCCAATAAGAACCAGGAAAAGCAAAGTCACTATAATGAGTTTGATTTGATTGTAGCTCCATCTCTTTTGCTTTTTGATTTATTTTGTCTATTTCGTAATGAAACATATTATTTACTGGCAAAAATGAATGATTTTTATTTGCACAAATTGTATACATTTTTGTTTTTTCAATTGTTTCACATAATTTTTCACATGGATACATAAAATTCAAAAGACGTAACTAAAAAAATTAACCGATTAGGAAACGAGGTCGAACACCAAATGTGCTAGAGGCTCCCCAGCTAACGGATGTACCATGATCGTGGACAAGAGCAAACCCTGGTTTACCAATAACATCTTTTAACCAATAATGAAATCTACTAGTTCCATAACTATAAATGAATTCTGGTTTTAACTGAAATATGGCATATTGTCGGTTATCAATTCCTGTATCATAGCCAGAACTTGACCAAATAGTCGTACCATACACATTTATTTCACTCATTAAATCAACTTTTCTTAAGTACCATCCAAATTCATCAGCCGATCCATTCCAGTTTCCTCCACTTTGATTTGTTGACTCATATTTTATACTATTTGAAAGTATTGTTCTATATTCTAAAAGATGACTCCCAAAAACTTTTTTTATTATTCCTTCCTCTCCTACTAATGAAGAAAGAGTTTCTGTTGCCATTCTACTTCCTGCATATCCATTTTCTATGGTTTCTGTTGTATTCATTTTTTCATTTATTAATGGAAGAGCGGGAATTATGGTAGCATGATGTTTGGTAAGTGGCGTATCTCCAGTATATAAATAATTATCAAGATCTGCAATGAGCCATGTGACGTCATTCGCTACAATGTAATCCCCAATATAAATATCATCAAATCTTCCACTACTTATCATTTCATATAAACTTCCATCTGTATAATACTCAGTTATATCTTTTCCCCGATACGTATTTCTTCTTTTCGTTTTTCCTTCTTCTATTAGAGCTTTTTGTTCAGCTTCGGTGATTCCGTTTGTTGTAAAAGTAATATTACATTTGGCTTGCTCACTTACATTTTCGAGTATTAAATTCCAAGCATTATAATCCCACTTACCCGTTGTACTATTGGTACAGTCAATTTGGGTCTTATATAATCCTCGCTCTGGAATCGCTTCTTTTTTCTCTCCATCTACGACAACACTTAACATTTTAATATCATAACCAAAATCGGGGATTCTTCCTTTTAATAGATTAAAACTTTTCTTTTCTTCATAAAACGCAAACGTTTTATATAACGTGATACTTCCTATAACTAGTAGTATTCCTACTATTGAATAAATTATTTTTTTATTCTTTTGGACTCCAGTAAATCTTTCTAGTTGGTTATTAGTTTCTAATAACCCCCCCCCCATTTGTCTTTTTTATTTTCTTCATTTTTTCTTTTTTCCTTCCTAAAGACTATTCATAACCAAACAAAGTTCCTTACCTTATTTGTAATTCAATTATAAAGCAATTATTTTATTTTAACAATAAAAAATAGAGTTTATTTTCTCTATTTTCTTTAACATTTAATATAAACATTAGCTAACTTTACATACCCTTCTCTTATCTTAATAGGAGCTTCGGCATTTTCAATAATCTCTTCTATCGTAAATTCAGCGTCTTTAACACTTTTTATTTCATGAGTGGCTTCTTTATCTTCATAGATAGGACCTGAGACAAAAACGTTTTCTCCTTTTTTATATTTTATATTTTCTTGTTCTTCTTTCTCCTCATTTAAACCTTTGTCTTTAATGATTTTGGGGTAATCGTAAAAAGCAATATCGCCATCTACTCTTCCTTTTATTCCAGCAATTTCTTCATAGGACGTATTTTGCCACATACCAGCCTTTCCTTTATAAGTAAATTCTTCATTCCATTCTGCTACCCATTTATCAAAAGGATCTAATTCTTTCGAATCTAAGTTACTATTAAAACGATAGAGATTTGAATAAATGCCTACATAATAATTATTACGTTCCATTTCTTCACAATAGTATTTTACGATTTCAATTAAATCTTCTTTTGGAAGAGCCATTTGTCTTTTAGATTCCACATCTAAGAAAACTGGGTATTCTAAGTGTTTCCCCTTAATTAATCTAAGCGTGTGTTCGACTTCACTTCTGGCTTCATCTAAGTTTGTTGCATAACTAAATAAATATACACCATAAGGGATTTTTAATTCTTCACACATTTGGGTATTTCTTTCATAATAAACATCATCTTGACTTTTTAAATCGTTTCCATAACCACATCTTATAATGGCAAAGTCAATAAAAGGTTTTACTTTTGTCCAGTCAATTCTTCCTTGATAAGAAGATACATCGATTCCTCGTCTCAAATTTATCACCTAGTTCATTATATGATTTTTTTGTAATAAATTGCCGAATTACTGGTTACTTACCGCTTCTTAATTGTTATTTAGTTATATGTTATAGTAAGGAGGTATGTATGAAGTATTTAATTATTTTAGGTATTGTCTTACTTATTTTATTATGTATTCTTTATTTGATTAAAAGAAATAGAGCAATCAGAAAAGTTAAGTGTACTTGTTTGGAAGACAAAGTTAATATAGTTAATAAAGTTTTAAAAAAGTTTGGATTTTGCTTTGATGTGAAACAAGATATCGTTGTTTCATTAAAAGAAAATTGGCAACAAAAGTTTGGTTATTCTAATCTTTATGATCTAGGCGCTTCTTCTTTTAATATGGTCATGGATGCCGAACCCATTCTTTTTGATTATCAAGATAAAGAATATCGAATTGAATTTTGGAAAGGACAATATGGCATTTCAACGGGAGCGGAAATTGGTGTTTATGTTCATGATTACAAGTCTCATCAAAAGGAAGGTTTTTATCGCGCTGCTACAAAAGAAGAATGTTTTCAAATGGGTTTTCTCTTATTTAAAAAATGTTTTCTTTTTGCAAGAGAAGATTATACTTGGTGGCTTACTGGTTTTGATGTTGGTAAGTTTTCAAATCCTAAAGATTTGATGTTAAAGGTTTTTATTAAGTTCCCGAATCAAGAAATGATGAAAGCTTTTATTAAGAGTCTTCTTGCATCTGGTTATACAGAAAATAAAATTCAAGTTCAATATAATTGCGTTTTTTTTGAAATTTGTACTCCTAAAAATTATAAGTTAAATCGTCATAAAATCAAAAAATTTTTTGTTCAGTTAAAGAATCGTTTTAATTGTTTTCTATTTAATTTTTTTACACGATTTTTCCCAAAAACAATTGATAAGTTGACTTTTATTTGTTTTATGTTTCCTCATCTTTATCGTTTGATTATTGGCTTTTGTGTTCCCAAGAAAAAATGTCATCATTCAAAAAAGCATAGAAAATAATTTTCTATACTTTTTTATTTCTTTGTCTTATTTTTCCTGTTATTGTTTTTACGAATTCAAATAATTTGGTTAAATAACGAAGAATGACTTCCGAAATGAGAGCAAAGTTTATACATAGTAGTAGGCCTTGAATAGACATGTTTTCTGTAATACTAAATAAGTCTTTTAAGAAAAGAATCGATAACGTTAAACCCGTAGCACAGACGAGCCAGATGGCCCATTTGTATTTATCCATCGGTTTACTAATGTTTAATAAGACCATTAAACCTATGATGGCTAATAAAATGGTGGAAGCCGAAGAAATATCACTAAAACTGGCATCAAATATGGTCCCAAAGATCACCATCGCTGCCACAATGATGGTTCCAACTAAACCTCCAGGAAATGATTTAAATAAAATGTTTTTTAAGAAAGAGCCTTTAATGATTTCTTTGTTTGGCACTTGAGATAAGAAGAAAGCGGGTATACCTATCGTAAACATACTAATTAAGGAAATTTGAGAAGGTTCTAAAGGGTATTTAACATTAAAGAAAATGGCTAAAATGGAAATTAAGAAGGAAAAAATATTTTTTACTAGAAATAAACTTCCTGAGCGCTCTAGGTTGTTTACCACTTGTCTTCCTTCTAGTACTACTTCAGGCATTTTAGAGAAATCAGATTCTAATAAAACTAGTTCTGCTACTTTTCTTGCAGCATCGCTTCCTTCTGCCATGGCTACTCCACAATCAGCGTCTTTTAGAGCTAAGCAATCGTTTACGCCATCTCCTGTCATGGCCACCACTTTATTATTTTTTTGTAGCATTTTAACAAATAGTCTTTTTTGTTCAGGAGTCACGCGGCCAAATACAGTATAGTTTAAAATGGCTTCTTCTGTTTCAATTTCAGTTTTAAGGTTTGATGCATCGATGTAGTTTTCAGCGTTATTAATTCCTACTTGTTTAGCAATGGCACTTACAGTTAACGGATTATCTCCAGAGATGACTTTAATTTCAACACCTTGCTTTTTAAAATACTCAAAAGTTTCTTTGGCATTTTCTCGTATTGGATTTGCTAGGATGATGTAAGCATAAGGTATGGTTTTCTGAGTTAATTTTTTGCCATCCACTTTTCCATCGACTTTTCCAAAAACAAGAACTCGAGCGCCTTTTTTTGTCCATTTCTCAATTTTACTTTTTTCTTTTTCGTACGCTTCTTTTAATAGGAATTCGGGAGCACCAAGAACAAAAGATTCGTTTTTAAAGTTTACTCCACTGTATTTAAATTCGGAGGAAAAGCCAATTACAGATACAACGCTTTCGCCTTTTTTTTCTTGAAAGTGATTCTTTAATGCTTTCATTGTAGCGTTATCTTCTCCTTGATGAAAGACAAAATCGCCGATTAATAATGTCACTTCCTCTTTGGTTTTGGGACAATTATTTAGTACTTCTAATTGTTCAACTCTCATGGTTCCATCTGTAATGGTTCCCGTTTTATCAACACATAAAACGTTTACACGAGCAAGGGTTTCAATGGATTTCATGTCATGAATCAACACCTTATTTTTAGCAAGACGCATGGAACTCAAAGCCAAGGTTACGCTTGCTAGAAGAAATAGACCTTCAGGAATCATTCCAATGACAGAGGCGACCATCGCTTGGACGCTTTCTTTTAAGGGTTCACTTCCTACCACATATTGCTGAATAAATAAGGTTAAACCGATAGGAATAATCACCACTCCAGCTAGTTTAACAATTTTATTTAAGGAAGAAATGATTTGAGAGGTTTCTTCTTTTTTGATGGCTTTAGCTTGTAAGGTTAGTTTTGAAATGTAGGAGTCTTTCCCTACTTTAGATAGACGAGCGTAACAACTTCCAGAAATCACAAAACTTCCAGATAATAATTCGGCATTTTCTTTTTTTTGAATTTCGTCTTCTTCACCTGTTAAGAGTGATTCGTTTACACTTACTTCACCTTTTACTATCACAGCATCTGCACATATTTGATCTCCCGCTTTAAATAAGACGATGTCTTCTAAAACTAAAGTTTCAATGGGTAAGCTTTTTAATGTTCCTTCTCTTAAGACATTAGCGGTGGGGGCGTTTAAAATCGTTAATTCATCAATGACTTTTTTAGAACGAATTTCTTGAATGATTCCAATTAAAGTATTGGCAATAATAATCGGTAAAAAAGTAAGGTCTCTAAATGAACCTACTAAGATTAATAAACTGGCAATGATTAAAAACACTAAGTTAAAGTAAGTCAATACGTTCTCTTTAATAATTTCTTTTACCGTTTTACTAGGATTTTCTATAGGGATATTGCTTTTTCCTTCTAAGACTTTCTTTTGTACTTCTTCTTCACTTAGACCTATTATGTCATTTTCTTCTTTATTCATTTTTACTACTCATTCCTTTTTTATTTATTTTTACATTAATGGGGCAAAGAGTCTTAATATGGCTTGCCAAATGGATTTAAAAAATTTAGGTGTGGCTTCTTTTTCTGTTACTTGATGGCTTTCTTTTAAGGTTTCTACAAAATCTTTTTTAATTTCTTTTATACAGTCGACGTCTTCTAAATATAACCCACATTCAAAGTGAAGATAAAGACTTCGAAAGTCTAAGTTAATGGTTCCTACTGTAGCGATTTTGTCATCAGAAATAAATACTTTTCCATGTACGAATCCTTTGGTGTATTTGTATATTTTGACGCCTCTTTTTATTAACATTTCTAAATAAGATTCTGAAAGCGTATAAACAATTTTTTTATCAGGTATTCCAGGAATAATTAAACGAACATCCACACCTCTTTTAGAAGCCAGTATTAAAGCATTTATAACATCTGTGTCAATAATTAAATAAGGGGTAAAAATATAAACGTATTCATGGGCTTGATTGATTATGTTTAAATAGATATCCTCCCCTGTTTGATCGTTATCTAATGGGGTTTCAGCATAAGGAATGGCTATTCCATTTTCTTTTATTTTTTTATAGTCTTCTTTTTTATATTTATTAAAATCAGGGTCATCTTTTTTAAAGGCATTCCACATCGTCAAGAACATAACCGTATAACTCCAGACGGCCTCTCCTTCTACTTTGATTCCATTATCTTTCCAATGACCATAGGGGCTATTTATATTTATGTATTCATCAGCAAGGTTGATTCCTCCTGAAAAAGCGACCTTACCATCAATGACAAGAATTTTACGGTGGTCACGATTATTCATAATAACTCCAGAGATAGGATGCAATTTGTTAAAGATAATGCATTTTATCCCCATTTTTTCTAATTCTTTATCATAATTTTTATTTAATGTAGCGATACACCCTGCATCATCGTATATAACACGCACTTCTACTCCTTCTTTTACTTTTCTTTTTAAAACTTCAAGAATTTTATTCCACATGGTTCCAGGACAAATAATAAAATATTCTAAAAAGATAAATTCTTTGGCCTTTTCTAAAGACTCTAACATGGATTCAAAAGCTAGTTCTCCTAGAGGATAGTACCTAATGTTATTTCTTCTAGTGATTGGAAAACCTGCATACTCAGTTATATATCTTAAATGACTTTTCTTTTTTAAATCTACAAGTTCTTTATGAATAAAATTTTTTTTGTTTTCTTTTTCACTTGCAACAATATTTTTTAAAAGTTTACTTTTGTTTTTATTTTGAATCACTATCATACAAATAAGTGTTCCTAAAAGAGGAAAAAATAGTAAAAGAATAATTAAAGGAAGTGTTTGGGAGTAGTTTTTACTGTATTTTATAAAATAAACAATGAATATGGCTTGGATAAACAAAAAGAATAAATGAATGATGAAAATTTTATCAATAAGAAAAAGATAGATGAAAATAGAGAGAAGAATTTGAATTAAGAATCCTCCCCCTACTATTAAACCTCGTATTACTGCTTCTTTCATAAATTTAAACTCCTAACTAAAGTTTTCTATTTTTATTATAACACGATCTTTTAAATAAATTTTTTTTATTTGATTCACTAAAAAATAAGCTTATTTTCAGCTTATTTTTTCTTATTCTTTTAATTCTGGATAACCATTATTTGGCACTCCATCGAAGTTCCAAATATTCTCATCGAAATGCATGGTTTCTTTGTAGAAATCTTTTGTATGAATTTGTTCTTCGGTCGCTATTTTTAAATTGTTTTTTGTTTCTTCAGTTGCACTACTAGATCCATGAGCACCGATGTATTCAAAACAGTTCTCCATTGAAGCAATAATGCTTGCTATAGCGGCTCCTGTCACTTTATAAGGTAATTTTTCTATTCCTTCACTGTTTGTAAAGCCTTCCATGTTTCCAAGGGCAATTGAGTTTTTAATGGTTGGCGTATCATAAATATTTCCAACGATTCCTCCATTGTTTTCACTTTTTTCAACTGGTGTATAAGTGTTGCCTGTTTTATGAATGCTTACTTTTGAAATGACGTTTTCAATGGTTCCGCCTTTTTGAAAGGCTCCAACAATTCCGCCATTTTCAGTGGTAGTAATTTCCATCGTTCCTTCGACAAATACGTTTCTAACGATTCCACCATATTTTCGACCAATAAAAGTTGAAACATAGACACCGCTTCCTTTAACATTAGCGTTTTTAACTGAAATGTTTTCGAAAGTCGAGTTGGCATTGTCAAATGATGCTATGACTGCTACACGATGTCTTCCTTCTAAAGTGATGTTTTCAAAATTTAAGTTTCTTAAGGTTGCTCTATTGGTCAGTTTTGCAAAGGCTGTTACATCGTCGGTTGTAGCTGTACCAATATTCGTAAAGTTACGTAATTTTAAGTTTTCTACAGTTCCAGTTACAGAATTAAATAGTGATAGATTTGTTAAATTAGATAAAGTATGACCATTACCATCTAATTTACCAGTAAATGTTGAAGTGATCACTGAACCTGTTCCTGTGTATCCAGCAAAGTCTAAATCGTTTTCTAGAACATAAATTCCACCTGGATTATCGTTTAGTTTTAGGAATTCGTCTATACTGGTTATTTTATTTTTTAGCGTATCTACTTCAATTCCATTACTAACTGTTGTTCCAACTGCTCCGCCTATTAGACTTAAATCATTTCTTCCTCCAAAATTCAGTTGTAATTCTTTTGCTTTTACGTTTTCTATTACGCTATATTCCGTTCTTACAGATAAGGCGCCAACGTTTGCTATATTCATTGGAATGTTGGTTCTTTCAAATACTAAATCTTTGACATAACCATAACGAATTTTTTGGAAGATTGGTAATGTATTTCCAATAATTTTATGACCATTTCCATCTAATTTTCCCATAAATGTTTGGGTTACATTGGTAGTCATTCCACTGAAATCAATATCATTGTCTAAAATATAGTATCCATAAGGTTGAGCATTGATTTTATTTACTAATTCTTCAGCGGTTTTAATGTGGGTCATTTCTAAGTTGGTTCCTAGTGGATCTTCTATAAAGTCGTTGGTTACTCGTTTTAAGTAATGATAATAAATTTTACGAAGATTTGTACCACTTGTAATATTTCGATTTCCACTTTTGGCATCGTTTTTCAAGGCTTCCACAAATTGTTCAATCATTAAATCAATATTGACATATTTATTATCAAGTTTAGATTCAATTTCAGCATAGCGACTCATTCTGTATTCTTTCCAGTTCATGGCGGTTCCTGTTTTTGCGAGTGTTATTTTTTGAATGGCGTCTAAGTCTGAACTACTCAAGCGACTACCAAAAGTTACGTAGCCATCGACTCCAGCATAACCTAACATTTCAAACATATTTTTCTTATTTGAGAAAGCATCAGCGTAACCATTATCATAATGTCCCATATACCAACGCGTTACCCAAATGGATTCGTAACCATAATCATTGGCACCTATACTGTTAATCGGTACAAGGCCTCGAACACTCACTCCCCAAGCATTATTTGGTCTTAACATAATTCGGTTATCCCAAAGAGATTCTAACGTTGTTAAATTCATGGCTTCTGCTTGTTCTTTCGTAATGGTACCCCATGTACTCCATCCAGCCGATGTATTCATTCTCGTTGCAATTTTTGCTTGTTCTTCTGGTGTTAATTGAATGAATGCTTTTGCGGAAACATAATCTAGAAGTTCTAAGGCATCAAATTGTCCTTTAAAGTAATTTTCTAATTTTTCTCTCGTATTAATTCGCTCTGGTGTTAAATTTTGCGTTGCCATACTTTCTTTTCCTAATGTAAAGGCAAAGTTGAAATAATATGGTCCGACGTCATAACCAGAAATATTATTGTTACTCCAAGTGTCTTTTTGCTGAACATTTCCTTCTGTATAGGTTTCTAGTTGTAATCTTGCCCCTTTTCTAAACAACATGATTTTATCGTAAAGGGCATGTTCAAATTCATGGGTCCAAGTATCGTAGTTTGTTAGTCCTGGTCTTGCAATAAACCATAAGAATCCTGCAGTATTACCAACACCTGCTGCGGAACCATATTGCCATGCTCCTACCGCTTCGTTGAAGTTTTTGTGGAATGGTTCCGTTGTCGTTCCACTTCTATTCCATGTTGTAACAGGAGAGGTTCCCATTGGAATATTTGTTCCTGGGAAATAATTTGTTTTGTATCCTGTAATCGTTTTAACCGTATCATAAACCATAATCGTAAAACTATTCCAACTTTCTACATGGAAAGAGCCTGCCATGGTATCAAATTGTCTTTTTATAAGAGCAACATGATTTTTTACATGATTTCTTACGGTATTTTGTCCAGATTCCGTTGTCGGATCGGCAATGTAAACTCTTTGTGCACCTACTTGGAATTGGGCTGGTCCTGATATAATGTATCCCGCATATTTCGGTAAAGTTGATAATGGTAAGATAAAGTTTTGGAACCCTTTTATTCTATCCCATGCACGATATTTTACTTCTGGATGATTTTCAACTGGTATTTCTGCTAAAATTCCAATGGAAGAGAAATGTTCTGTAAACCAATCGTTTATGTCATCGTAACCACCAATATTTGAAATAATGTTGTCTAAGAATAAGCCCAGATTAGCACTATCAGTGTATTTTTTTATGCTGTTAGTATAGAACGTATGCGTTGCATTTGTTCCTAAATTTCCTGTTAATACTTCATTGGTTAAGTTATCAATGGTCATCGTCTCTTTGTACATTTTTCCTTCAAATAATAGAAGATCTGAGACTTTTGCCCCACCGATTTCAAAGTTATACCATCTATGGAAATAGTTATAAGCGTATAAAATTTTATTAATTCTACCACTATCAATTAATTCTTGCTTTATTTTATTATTTAAAATGTCATTATTTATATTTAGAATACTGTTTCCATCATTTTGTAATAATTGTAGGGCAATGACATTTGCAAGTGGTTTCATAGTTTCGTTAAAATGGTCACGATATAATCGACTATCTCCAGCGGTTGTTAAAGGATCAAGTGTTGCGGTATAATCCACCGTATTAATGTATTTTGTTAAGGTTTCTACAATCGATGCTTGCTCTTTTATCACATAATTATTAAAAGCATACTCTAAATCTAATCCTTCAAGTGTATAAATAGCAATGTTTTGATTTAATTCTTTAAATACAACTCTAAATTCAGTCACGGTCAAATCTTCAAAAACTACTTTTATATGAGTCATAGTAGAATTATTCTCTGTAGTTAAGTAAGTCATTAATTTTCCATTACTATAAGGTAAGATGTGTTTAATAATTTTGCTATTTAATTCATGTTCTTTAGAAATTTTTAAACCATCTTCAATTAAATATTTTGCATCATAATAAGGCATGAGTTTATTTAAGTTGTGGTACAACACTTCTTTATTTTCATCATAACCATTTATTTTTCTTATTCTTTGATAATCTGGAATGTAAAGTTTGTTATTTGATGGTTTTTCTATCTCATCCTCTTCTTCTTTTGAAGATTTTAATATTGGTGGGTTGTTATAAGAGGTGTTTGATAGTTCCCAAATCAATTCATCAAAATGCACGGTATTTTTAAAGAATTCTTCGTTAAGGTTTGCTTTAGAAATTCGTTTTACTGTATCCCCCGATTCATTTGTTGCTAATTCGGATTCTTCTATTTCATAATTGTTGGTTGATGTATTATGAATGCTAAAACCATGAACATGATAAAAGTTGTTTCCAGTTGATAAACTTACATTATTTATTAGGGCGGTATTTGCATTTAAAGATAAGCCTACCATGTCCCCATTTAATCTTGGACTAACGTTGTTTGTGTAATGCACTTTAGTAATACAGTTTTCAATGGTTACTAATTCTGTTCCCTCTGTTGCCCCTAAAATTCCACTTATGCCATTTCCATCTTTATTTTGTGTAGAGTTTAGTTCTCCATCTACATAACAATTTTTAATGCTTCCACCTGTCATGTTTCCAACAATGGCCGCAATTCTTATGTGTCTAGAAGTGGTGAGTTTAAAATTCGTCACACTGTTTTGTTCGAATACCGTTGATGTAGCCTCACCTATGATTCCACCAGTTCTATTTACTCCTGAGATAAGGGTTAAATCTTTTAAATGAACGTTTCTTATTGTAGAGTTTATGGCACTGTTTGCTACTGCACCTCTATTATTTACACCAAATACTTTTGGATTTTCTAAGGTTAAGTTTTCAATGGTAGCGGATTCTATTGTATCAAATAGAGGTTTTGTTAAGTTATAAATCTTATGCCCATTTCCGTTGATGGTTCCCATAAATGAAGACGCGATTAACGTATCTGTATTTGTTGTAATGATTGATGCATCATAATCTCTTGTTAATGTAAAGGTTCCTGTTGGGTTTTCTCGAATCTCTTTAATTAGTCCTTCTAAAGTGATATTTTCTGCCACACCTTCATTCATTTGACCAAACGTTATTTCTAATTTATCTTGTTTATTTTCATGATTGTATTGAATGATGTTGTCATATTTTAACGTTAATTTCAATTGATTTTCTTCTATTCTATATCCAGTGATGGTTGTATAGAATGTTGGCATGTTTTTCATGTAAACTTTGGCAATGTATTCGTTTAAATTAGAAAGATCAGACTCTTTTAAACTTTTAACTTCTATAATTCCATTTGCTGTATTTTTATAAACAGACGTTCTAATTATATCTTTCATTTCAAATTTACGAGCACCAAGAGTAATGTCTGCTTCTAAAAGGGTCACATTTTTATATTCGTTTGCGTCTTCTTCTAAAACATTCATGTCTAAATCATAATCCGCTAATACTTTCACTACATAGTTTTGCTCAGCTTCTGGTTGAAAGTTAATGGCATTTTGGTCTTTTCCTAATGCTTGTTCTTTTATCGTTACTCCATTTTTACTAACTATAACTTTACCATTTGTAATACTTTCTTCTTCATCCACTACTTTGAATGATGCTGTAATGGTTCCGTCTTCATTTTCTTTGTATCCAAATTCAGTAACGGTTGGTTTGTCTTTTAAAACGGTCACTTTTATTTCATTATTATCGGTTAAAATAATTTCTCTTGAGTTATTTAAGATTATTTTTTCAATTGTTGCTGTTTTTAATCCAGAAGTTCTATGACTGTTTATTGTTAGATAATAGGCATTATCTTTTTTGGTTAAGGCATATTCTGTTCCATTTACCACTGCTTTTATTGGTTCAAAAGTAGTTGAATTGGTGCTTTCAAAGCTGATGGTTATAGGCTCAGATTTACTAAAGTATTTTGTTTCGCCCTTTTCGTTGTACGTTTTAATATTATTTAGATTTAATTGATAATCAGCAATTAATTCAATTTTTTTTGTTTCTATTATACCATCGGTTATTTTATTATCTTCATTTGGTCGATTTGGTAAAGTATTGCTGTCTAAATCATAGGTTGCTTTAATTTCTAATGTGTATTTTCTAGATGGCTCTACTTGGAAAGTTAGAACATTTTCTCCTTTCTTAACTTCTTTTTCTATTACGTTTCCATCAAGGGTTAAGACTGCTTTTCCATTAATAAAACTATTTTCATCGTCTTTTAAATTAAAACTTAGGGTAACCTCTTGACTACTTACATTATCGGCTTGTTTAAAGTTTTCAATATAAGGTTTATTTTTTAAAATGTCTACAATAACGGTTTTATCTAATGTAGCTATTTTACCATCACTGTATGTTAAAGCTGTGGTGGTTAAAGAATACAATCCACTTCTACTTGCTACATTTAACGTAACTTCATAAGTACCATTGTCTAATTTTACAGCTATACAATCGTTATTGTTTACACGTATTTTTACAATGTCTTCTGAACGATTGCTTTCTACGTCATAAACCAGTTTTACAATTCCACCTTTTTCAACATAATTTTTATTTGGTGTAATGCTGTTTACAATGACTCTAGGTTCTGCTAATACTTCTTTTTCTGCTGCCAGTTCATCCACTTTATTGTCTTCATCTTTTCCTGTTACATTATAGCTCATGAATACTTTTATTTTGTATTTTGTGGTCATGGCTGTGTTTAAGAATTTATTGACTACTTCTGTTTTAACTTCTTCTTGATTTAGAGTCACTCTGTCTATTTCCGTATTGTTTGCATCCATTAAGACAATTGTTAACTTAGAGACTGCTTCATCTTCGTCTTCTAAATTAAACATAGCTCTTAGATTATTTGTATCAACAAATTCCATAGACGTTAAGTTTACTACTTTTGGTTTTCTTTTGTTGATTGTAATTGTAACGCTATTGTTGGCATTTAATTCAAATTTCTTTCCATTTGATAGGGTTACCTCTTCAATGGTAAGGGTTTTGCTTCCTAATTCATTTAATGCGTCTAAGGTTACTTTAAATTTACCGTTTTCTGTTTCAACATCATAATTTTTATCGCCAATTTTTACAGTAATTGGAATATGTTTTGTCTCATTGGTACTTTCAAATACTAGTTTTACTTGGTCCCCATTTTCAAAAACTAAAGTTTCATTTTCTTCTTTAAACGTTTTGATATTTGATAAATCGAAGTTGTAATCTACAATTAGTTGAAGTTCTTTTTCATATTGTTCCACACCTTTATGTTCTGAATTTTCTGGATGATTGCTTAAGTTAAAATTTAATATAATATAAGCGGTGTATTCTTTCTTTTCTTCAACTTCTAATTCAACACGATTCTCTCCATGAACAAGCTTCTCTTGTTTTAAACGATTTTGATCAGTGTCGTACACATCTATGTAAGCGTCTTCGATACTGTTGTTTTCATCTACAACTTCAAAAAGTAAAATCAATTTTGAATCGTCTTTGTTTTCTTCAACTCGGTAATTTTTTATGCTAGGTCTATCTTTTAATACATCAATAGAGAATGACTCATTTAATTTTATTTTTTTATTGTTATCTAAAATAGCTTCAGTTATTTTGTAATTTTTAAGTTCTGATGTTGAACCAGCGTTTAATTTAAAAATGTATTCAGAAGTATTAGGTATTTTTTCGACCTTATATTCTGCACCGTTCACGACTAGTTTTTCTATACTGGCTCCAAAACTAACGTCCCCATTTATTTTTATAGACACTTCTTGATTCTTATTAGGGGAAGCATTATCAGGAACAATTTCAGTTATATTTACTTCATAATCAAGTGTATTTTCTAATTTTTGAATTAATATACTCAAATCGGTGACTGTAATTTTTCCATCGCCATTCATATCGGCATTTTCTAATTTGTCATCAGGTAATTTTTTTAAATCAACTAAATGTAATTGCAATAAACTGGCATCAGCATAGTTAATTTCTGAATCCCCGTTTAGTTCCCCCTTTTGGGCAAAATTAAAAGCATACACAACGGTGGTACCGATAAATTCAATTAAAATTATTCCAAGAAATAGAAAAGAACGATTAATATTTTGATTCTTATCTTTTGATTTATGTCGTAAATACAAAAATATAATTACTAAAAGTTGAATCAATATAAAAAGTAAAATATACATAAATCTATTGGTTGTTTTTTTTATTTTGTTGGTTTCTTCCTCTTTTTGTTCTTTATTTGAATCGGTAGATTGATCTGGCTTTTCTACTTGAGAATTTCCTGGTTTGGTGTTTTCATCAGGTTGTTCTGGATTTGACGGTTTTTCAGTTTCTTCTCCATTATTATCTAATGACTCATTTGATCCATTTTGATTATTGTTTGATTCACCTGTGTTGGGTTTGGTTGGTAGTATGGGCTTACTTGGAATGACTTGTTGCTCTTTTACTATATTCAAAGTCATTTTAGCTTCATTTAAAAATATATCTTGTTTGCCTTCAGATGTGACAAGATTTTTTATTTTTATTTCAGTTTTGGTTGCACTCACGTTTTCTTTGACTTTCAACTGAATTTTAACTACATCTTCACCTATTTTTGCTCCTACTTTTCGAATTGCAACCCATTCGTTATTTTGAAGATTGTATTTTAAACTCTCCCAATTGTTTTGATTTATAAAGTTTGCTTGAGTTATATTTTCAAAGATATTTTTATCGTATTCAAGTGTTCCTTTATAGGCATTGATTCCTTTTTTTATGTCTTCAAAATGATCAAAAGCTAGAGTAAGTTCTACTACCTCTCCGCCTTTTATTTCTGTTTTGTTAGAAATAACTTTCGTCTCAATTTTGGAACTCGCTTCTACAGCTCCTATAAAAATTAAAGAAAATAAAAAAATAGTCATTAATTTAAATATTCGTTTTTTCATACTTTACTCCTTATTCGTTTTATACTTATATCTTTATAATATAAGAATTATATATTTTTTTCAACTTTTTTATTAAAATTTTATGCTAAAAAGTTGATTTATACTATTTAAAATTTTATAAATTTAAAAAAATCAAACTATTCCTCATCTTTTTCTATTTTATTTTTCATCAAAAATTGACAAAATATACCTTTATTCGCAAATAAAAAAACTTTCATAAAAAGATTTTCAATCTAAATCAAAATATTGATTTAAAACTTTTTTAATTGTGGCCTTTTAGGATCTAAATCGTAATCTCTTATTTTATAAGCAACTCTTTCACATAATAAAAGAGTTTGATAGTCATGCTTCTTATCAAGTAAAATTATTTTTAATACATTTTCTTCAATTATAATCTCATATTCATTCTCACGACTGATTTCCATTATTGACTCTTTAATGAATGCATTTAAGTCCTCATAAAAGCTCTTTCTAATTGCATCTTCATTAAAAAAATCTAAATCTAAAAAGCATGATAATTAATAGAAATTACCTCTATTTCAGCAAAGTTATAGTTTGGATGATTTATTCCCTTTTTTATGTTCTCATTTTTTATTTTCTATTGCCTTACACGATTGTAACCTTGAATCTTGTATTTAACATAAATATATCTCCCCTACTCTATTAATACGTTTTATTTTCTTTCAACCTATTCTCCCCTTCTTTCAGGTTATATCATACGGGATTCTGTGTTATAAGTAAAATATATATTTTTTATATTAATTATAAATGAGACTTGCTAACCATTGTAAACTACCCCGTAACAAGATTTCGGGGCTTTAATAAGGAATCAAAAAA
>CAJTYF010000019.1 GCA_910583945.1 uncultured Bacilli bacterium | reverse complement strand
GTATCCTTTTTGTCTCTTTTTTATTGCGAAGAATTTTTTACTCTTTTTCTCTGAAAGAAGTAAAAATGCTCGCCAAAAATACTATAATGTAGTATAATAGTTATACTTTAAGGAAGAGGTGGAGATTTGAAGAAATTAAAAGATTTGTGGAATCAAAATCGTGTTCTTGTTGTATTATTTACTATTATTATTATTTGTGCAATAGTAGTTATAGGTGTAGTGATTACCGCTTTTTTGGGATCTTCTAAATCGGTTTACGGAGATAGATTAGATGGTATTGAGGAAGTCCAAGTCACGGATGAAGCGATGAACAAATTTAAAGAGTCTTTTAACGAAGATGATTTGGTGAGTGAAGTTTCAATTAAATCTAGAGGTAAAATTATTTATATTACGATGCTTTTTAAAGATAATGTTATTATGGATGAAGCTAAAAGTAAAGCTTTCTCTTCTTTAGAACATTTTGAAGAAAATTATTTGAAATTTTATGATTTTCATTTTACATTAAAGCAAAATTCTACTGAAACTAATGAAGGTTTTTTAATCATGGGTGCTAGAAATGCTAATGGTAATGGTCTTATTTGGAATAATAATACCGAAGTAGCTTCTGAATAAGAGATGAGGTTTTTATGAAAAAGAAGAAAAAAATTATTTTAGGACTTATTTGTATACTGATATTTATTGTTAGTTTTGGTTTTTCTTATTTTTATTTTACCAATCCTAATCGTTTAACTTCACAAGAAAAAAGATTTATTGCAGATAATAGTAGTAATGTTTTAAATCTTCATGTTTTAAATAATGTTTCAGTTTTTGGAGACACTGGATTGGGAGTCTTCTACGATTTTATTAATGATTTTGGTAAAAAATATGGACTTAAAATAAATAATGTTGCCTTTAATTTGGGAGAACAAGCCAGTGATTTATCACTTACAAGTGGAAATTTAATTGGTGATAATGAATTTGTTTTTTATAAAAGTCATTATGTTTTAATTGGTCAGAAGAATGAGTTTTTTGCGTCATTAAATGGATTGAATCATAAAAATATTGGGATTTTAAACGATAATTTGGCTTATGTTCAAAGTTATTTAGGCGAGGAGGTTTCATTTAAGTCTTATCCTACACGAGAGGAATTATTAAAAGATTTTAAAGAACAAAATGTTATTCAATATATGGTGGTACCTCTTCATATCTATTTAGAAGCGATTTTAAGTAATGATTATTATGTTGTTCATCATTTTGAAGATATTCCTTATTATTTTAAAATTAGTATGGGAACCGATACTTTGTTAGGTCAAGTGATGAAAAAATATTATGTTCAGTGGGAATCTCATTTAGAAGATTATTATTTGGAGCATTTGTTTAATTTATTTGTGAAGTCTCTTAATTTATCCTTAACAGATATTGATTCGATGAGAAGTGTTCGTTATCGTTATGGTTTCGTGGAAAATAAACCCTATGAAATTTTATCAGGTGGAAAGTATGGAGGCATTATTGCTCAGAATTTAAAAGAGTTTATGAAATTTGGCGATATTGATATTGAATTTTTAAAATATAAAACATTGACTAAATTTAATCATGCTTTAAATCAGAAAAAATTTGATATGTTCTTTGGTTATTATGATGACACGACCAATTTTGATGTTATTCGTTCAGGAATAGGCCTTTCATACAGTGTTATTGGACATAAAAAAGATTCATTTGTGGTTCAATCATTGAAATCTCTTAATAATAAAACCGTTTATGTTTTGGAAAATTCAGTTTTATATGATTATTTAAAAGAAAATACCAATGCAATTTTAAAAACTTATAAAACAAAAAAAGAATTAAAAAAGATTATTAAAGAAAAGGAAATAATTGTTCTTGATACCAATAATTATTTAGCCTCATTAAGTTCTTTTCCTAATTATAGTGAACGTTATCATGGCGTAGCAGATACGGATTATGTTTTTAAGGTATCAACTAATGAAGTGTTTAATAAGTTGTTTTTGAAATTTAGTAATCTTAAAAGTCCTATGGATTCCATTTATAAAGGGTCCTATAATTATGATTTAACTTTGCGAGCTGGTACCATTACAGGTACTATTGCTAGATATTTTCTTTATATATTAATTATCTTGGTTATAAGTTTTTTATATATTTATAAAGTGACAAAAAGAGTGAAGTTGTCTAAAAAAATTAAGAAAGAAGATAAGCTAAAATATATCGATCAATTGACTTCTTTGAAAAATCGAAATTATTTAAATGAAAATTTAGAAGGTTGGAGTCAAAATACCATTTATCCACAAGCAGTGGTTGTTATAGATTTAAATCGTTTACAATATATTAATGATACAATGGGTTATGAACAAGGAGATGAACAGATTAAAGGTGCCGCAAATATTTTAGTTAAAACACAGCTTGATAATAGTGATATTATTAGAACGGATGGTAATGAGTTTGTTATTTATTTAGTAGGTTATCAAATGAAACAAATTACAAGCTATATTCATAAGTTAACAAAGGAATTTAAAAAACTTCCTTATGAATATGGTGCCGCGATTGGTTATAGTATGATTGAGGATAAGATTAAAAGTGTTGAAGACGCCATAAATGAAGCGGTTGAAGAGGTTAAAAGTCAAAAAGAAAAAAGAGATAAAAAAGAGGGGTCTCATGAAAAATAGGTTTATAAATTTTATAGAAAAGGTTTTAGTTGTTATTAAAAGACCAGATATGGAAATTCTTCCAGGACAACTTGCCTTCTTTTTTGTTTTATCGGTTGTTCCAATCGTCACTGTGATTTCGTATGGAGCTTCTTTTTTACATTTGCCTGTTAATTTTATAAGTAATTTTATAGGAAAAGCTTTTGGTTCTGATGTCGCTCTTTTAATTGAACCGATGGTTTCAATTTCAAACATTGACTTTCGTTTCTTTTTTACCCTAATTGTTGGTTATTATATTGCTAGTAATGGCGCAGCGTCTATTATTATAACTTCTAATGCCATTTATGATATTCCTAATTCAGGGTTTTTAAAAAGAAGAATTAAAGCTATTATCATGACTTTCTTTATTGTTTTACTGTTTATGTTTATATTAATCGTTCCTGTTTTTGGTAAAAATATTATTGAAATGATTACTTTTGTAAATATGAATGAAACGATTACTAAGACGATTACTTTTGCTTTTCGTCTATTAAAGGGACCTATTGCTTGGTTTATCATGTTTTGTTTTATAAAAATTATATACACGATGGCTCCTGATCGAAAACTTAGTAGTATGTATGTCAATTATGGTGCATTATTTACAACGATTATGTGGGTCATTGTTACGGCGGTTTATTCTTACTATATTAACAATTTTGCTAATTATGCGGTTTTTTATGGAGGACTTGCTAATTTAGTAATGTTAATGTTATGGGTCTATTTTTTAGCGTATGTTTTTGTGATTGGAATGGCTTTAAATAAGAAGGAAGAAATTACAAAATTGGAAAAAATAGGAGTTATAAATATTCCTAAAGAATAAATAATAATACTATGTACACAAGTATTATTTAGTACATGATTTCTTTTTTGATATTAGATTAATATAATTGGTATTAACGATATTAAAAAATAATACTTAAAGGATTGTCTTTTTGGACAATCTTTTTTATGTCCTTGACAAGGCATGAGTGTTTTTTTAAAATAAGTTTAATTGGAGGAATACATTATGCTTGTTTACGGTCGCAATGTTTTAAAAGAACTTGATTTTAAAAAAATCAAAAAAGTTTATGTGTTAGAAAATCTAAAAGATAATGAAATTCTTAAATATTTGAATGATTACAAAATTCATTATTTATTTAGTTCAAGACAACAATTAGATAAAATGGTTCAAGGTAATCATCAAGGGGTTATTATTGAAATGGATGATTATTGTTATGCTTCTTTAGAAGAGAGTCAAAATGAAGATTTTTTGGTGGTGTTGGATCATTTAGAAGATCCTCATAATTTTGGAGCAATTGTAAGGACTTGTGAAGCGGCGGGTGTTAAAACCATTATTATTCCAAAAGATAGAAGTGTTAGGGTTAATGATGTGGTTATGAAAACAAGTTGTGGTGCGCTTGATCGAGTTAAAATTGTTTTGGTTTCAAATATTTGTGAAACTTTAAAAAAATTACAAAAGGATAATTATTTTGTTTATGCCTCTTTTATGAATGGAGAAGATTATAAAACTCTTGATTATTCAGGTAAGAAAATTTTAGTGATTGGAAATGAAGGGAAAGGCGTTAGTCGACTTGTAGAGAATGTAACGGATTTTCGAGTTGGTATTCCGATGCGGGGTCAAGTGAATAGCTTAAATGCAAGTGTTGCAGCTGGTATTTTAATTTTTGAGATGAGGTGATTGACATGAATTACGATGATTCTTCGGATAGTGAACTTTATTCTTTGGTTTGTGAAAATAATGAAGACGCAAAAGATATTTTGTTTCAAAAATATAAATATATTATTGATGTCGTCATTAAAAACTATTCTTTTACAGCTTTAAAATATGGTTTTGAATATAAAGATTTATATCAAGAGGCTCTGGTAGGGTTTTCGGATGCGTTGCAATCTTATCAAGAAGATAAAAATGCAAGTTTACCCACTTTTATTACACTTTGTGTAAGTCGAAGATTACAAAAAATTTTAAGAAATGCAGGGCGTTTTAAGAATATGGCTTTTAAAGATAGTTTATCTTTAGATCATGTTTATGAAGAAACAGAGCTTCCTTTGAAAGATTTAATTAGTGATCATAGTATAAATGATCCACTACTGAATATTACTAAAGATGAAGATTATTTGGAATTAACTAAGATTATTGAAAATACATTATCTAAAGGAGAATTTGAAGTCTATAAATTAATGGTAGTGGGTTGTCATTATAGTGATATAGCTAAGCTATTGAATAAATCCAATAAACAAATCGATAATACGATTCAACGGGTTAAAGGAAAAATTAAAGAAATATTAAAAACGAGAAAAATCGATTGATTTTTAGATTTTTTTATGATAGATTATAAGTAGTTAAGCACGAGAGTGTTTTTTATTTTGATAAAATAAGGAGTTTTTATGGCAAAAGAAAAAAAGAAAAAAGTTAAAAAAGAAGGAACTTGGAAAGGATTAAAACAAGAGTTAAAAAAAGTCACTTGGCCTAATAAAAAGGATGTTTTTAAATATTCAATGGCTACACTTGTTTTTTGTTTTGTTGTCATGTTGTTTTTCCAATTACTTGATTTAGGTTTGTCGGTGGTTAAAGGGGTGTTTAATTAATGGAAAAATTGTGGTATGTGGTTACAACTTATGTAGGACATGAAGCGAATGTTAAAGAAAAATTAGAAGCACGTACAGAGTCTATGGAAATGCAAGAAAATATTTTTCGCGTTATTATTCCAGAGACGGTTGAAATTGATGATAAAGGTAAAGAAAAGAAAAAGAAAATGTTTCCAGGGTATGTGTTTGTGGAAATGGTTATGAGTGATGAAGCCTGGTATGCTGTTCGTAATACTCCAGGTGTTACAGGGTTTATTGGTTCTTCTGGTAAAGGAGCTAAACCTACACCTTTATTACCTCAAGAAATTGATCGAATTTTATCAAATATGGGAATGAGTCGTGTCGATATTGATACTGAACTAAATCTTGGTGATAAGGTGAATATTGTTGATGGACCATTTAAAGATATGAGTGGCGTTGTAGAAAGTATTGATAAAGATAATAATCGTTTAAATGTTTTAATTGATTTATTTGGAAAAGAAACACCAGTTGAAGTAGAATTGTTTCAAGTTAATAAAGCATAAGAATTATGAAATAAAAGTAATTCTTTTTTAAAATAAGGAAGATTTTATGAAAAGAATATCAAAGATTTGTAACCCCGAAAATATAGTGGATTATATATTAACAGATAAAAAATATAAAGGATTAAACGTTTATGAAAAAGAAAAGTTGATTATTCAAATTTTTCATAGCATAAATTGGGTAAAATTAAAAAAAGAGAATCGCATTGTAGTTTTACAAGAATTAGAGAAAATAGAGGCTATCAAAAATAATAGAGCTTTTTATCAGTTTGAAGTACTAGACAACGATTATAAATGGGAAACTCGTTTGATGGATATAGGATCTTCTTATAAAGAGCAAAAACTTTTTGTTCGAAAAAACTTTATTGAAGAGGGTATTAAGCAGGCTATTAAGAATAATTGTGTAGAAAAAACAAAGTGTGATTTTTTTAATGCTTATTTATTAAATGGCTTGTTTCACGCACAGTATCATATTATGACAGATGTTTATATAAAAAAGTTACAATCTATTGTTTATAAAGAGCATATGGAACATTTAATTTGGGTTTTAGGTGGGGATTTGAAAGATAAAAAGTTTAAAAAAGATCAACCTTATTATAAATATCGAATGGTTCCTGATAGATATTATGCTTCTTTGTACGCCCGAATAAAGATGAGAGAAGTTTTTTCTTCTTTCTATCAGGATTATGGTCTAGATGAAAGTTATTCAAAATATTTGCATTATGGAGCAGAGTTAGAAAAATTTGTTATTGATTCTTATCGAGCTGATTATAATAATAGTAATGTTTATTCAGAAGAGGAACTATATTCGATTTTTTTAGAGGAATATATTCGAAAGATTTCTATTAGGGAATCTATCTCTCAAGAAGATATTAAGAGAGAGATTGCTTTAAAACCATCTATTTTTGATAAAAAATAAAAGTTAAAATATAATGAGTTGATATTGATATAAAGGTAGAAGATAAAGTTATTAATTGATTTATTTGGAAACTTCAGTAGAATTAGAATTGTTCCAAGTTAATAAGCATAAAAAGCCGTGTTTAACGACTTTTTTTTAAATCTTCTTCTATTGTGTTTAAAGCCCGAAAGGTATCTTGGCTATAAAAAGAGCAATAAATAGCGGCGAGCTTTCTTATTTCTTCTTTAGTGTCATCAGATAATTGTTCTACATTTATGCAACCAAGGTTTTCATAAAATTTTTGATGATAAATATCTATATTAAAATGTAAATTTTCATTATCTAGAGAAGTTGCTAGAGCATAAACTATAATGTTATAAGTGTTATTATCAAGTGAGAAATTTAATGAACGATTAAGTAATGTAAATTCATATAGATTAAAGGGGCTTTTTCTTAAATCATTTTTTATTTTTTGAAGTAATTTTTTATTTTTTTTGAAGTAAGGATTATTTAAGTCTTGATGATATAAAAATTTTAACGAAAAATAAGCAATAGAGTAATGAAGCGGGCTATTTTTTTCTTTAGCATCTAGTGCTTCTTCATAATAAAAGAGTGCTTCTGATGTAATTGCTTTTTGAATGTTTGATAATTTTCTTTTGTAAGATTCTAAAAGGTAATGCAATATATTATTATTTGGATTTGGCATCATTCGAGCTATAAAATAAATTTCATCTTGAATTTCCGTTTGATAAACGAAATAATCAAAGGTAAGAATGGTATCATAAAAATCATTAATGAAATGGTAATCTAATATAACATAGGAAATGATGTAGTTTTCTACTGTTGTGAGTGTATGTTTAATTAATTCACTATAGTAAAGTTCTTTATTTATTTGTAAGGATTCATTTAAACAAATGGTTTCATCTAGATCTGTAAGTTTATATTTTTCGATAATACATTTTATGATATAAATTTTTAAATGCAATAAATCTTCAGTATTATTTTCTTCCATATTTAAAGGCTCTTTGTAAAAATGGGGATTAACAAATTTTGCGGTATTTAATTTTTGGATTATCAACTCAATCCATTCATTTTTTTCTTGAGAATGTTGATGATTTTTAACTATAGTTTTCCAAATATTTGCTAGTTCTTCTAAAGCAGTAGCGTTCAAAATTAGATTTTTTAATGATTGATCTTTTTTACTATTATTATATTCTTGTTTTTTAACATTATAAGATTTATCGTAATTACTTTTTTTGATAGGATCGGAAAGTATTTCATAAGCTTTTCCACTTTTAATAAAAAGGTCTTTATTACCAGTTTTTTCATCTGGATGGTATATTTTTGATAATCGCCGATAGGCTTTTTTGATTTCAATTTCATTTGAAGGGTATTCAATTTCTAATATTTTGTAATAATCTAGCCATTCTTTTGTCATAAACTACCTCCTTGAAATATTTTGGACCTTTTGTTCACTTAAGTAATATAAGGTTTCAATTGGGAGTTGTCAAGCCCTTATTTTTGTGCTATTATCTTAAGTGCAATTGCATATATTTATGTGTATTGTAGTTAAGTGGAAGGGAATGCGGATTTGCCCTAAAGACCACTTACACGAGAAAAAATAAATAATGGAGGTGTTTTTCGTGGCTAAAGAAGTCGTTAAGAAAATTAAATTACAAATTGAAGCTGGTAAGGCAACACCTGCTCCACCCGTTGGAACATGTTTAGGGCCAGCAGGAATCAATATCCAAGATTTTTGCTCTAAATTTAATGAAGCAACTCGAGATAAAATGGGAGATATTCTACCCGTTGAGATTTCTGTTTATGAAGATAGAAGTTTTGATTTTGTTATAAAAACTGCCCCAGCTGGATTCTTACTTAAAAAGGCTGCTCATATTACTAAAGGTAGTAAAAAAGGTGCTAATGAAATTGTTGCAACTATTTCTAAAGAAGATTTAAGAAAAATAGCTGAAACGAAGTTACCTGATTTAAATGCTTATGATGTGGATGCTGCAATGAATATTATTGAAGGTACTGCTAGAAATATGGGAATTGCTATTAAGGGTGTTAATGATGCTGAACTAGCTGAACAAGCTAAAGAGGCTCAAGCTCATGAAGTAGAAATGGCTAAAAAAGATAAAGAATTAGCTGAACTTGAAGAAGAAGCAAAAGAACTTGCTAATGGAAACGTAGAGGTTCCTTCTTCACAAGATGAAAATAAAACTGAAGAAGAATAATAAAATATTTTAAAAAATCCGCTAATAAACCACAGTTAGGAGGAAAATAATGAAGAAGTTTGGAAAAAAATATGTGGAAGCTTCAAAGAATATTGAAAAGAATAAAGAATATACTTTAGAAGAAGCAATTAAATTAGTAAAAGAAACTTCAATTACTAAGTTTGATAGTACAGTTGATGTAGCTATAAATTTAAACGTTGATCCTAAGAAAGCTGATCAACAACTTAGAGGTTCTTTTGTACTTCCTCATGGTACAGGTAAAACCAAGAAAATTTTAGTTATTGCAAAAGGCGCACAAGCTACCTCAGCTAAAGAAGCAGGAGCTGATTATGTTGGAGATAAAGACATGATTGAAAAAATTCAAAAAGAGAATTGGTTTGATTATGATGTTATCATTGCCACTCCAGATATGATGCCAGAACTTGGTAAAATTGGTAAAATTTTAGGCCCTAAGGGATTAATGCCCAATCCTAAAACGAATACTGTTACAACTAATGTTGTAAATGCTATTGAAGACGTTAAAAAAGGTATGGTTAGTTATAAAACGGATACTTTTGGAAACATTCATAGTGTTGTTGGAAAAGTATCTTTTGATGAATCAAAATTACAAGAAAATTTAGTTTATTTAGTGAATACTATTTCTAAATTAAAACCTGCAAGTGTTAAAGGTAAATTTATTAATTCAATTACTATAGCTTCTACAATGGGGCCTGGAATTAAATTAGATAAAAATTCTTTTGACATTTAAAATAATGTTTTATATAATACAGATTAGAAAAGCGAACCGTAGACAGTAGGGGAAGTCATTCTTAATTATCCTACCGAGGGAAAACTATAGTCTTATTTTAATAAGCTCTTTTTCCCAAAAAGAGCTTTTCTAATATGAAAAAGGAGGGAATATATGGCAAGCGAGAAAGTTCTTAATGAAAAAAAAGAAATCGTTAAAGAAATACTTGAAAATATTAAAAATAGTGAATCTGTGATTTTATTTCAGTATCAAGGTTTAACGGTTGCTGATTTAAGTGATTTAAGAAATAAATTAAGAGAAGTTGAGTCTGAAGTTAAGGTCTATAAAAATACTTTGCTTAAGAGAGCCTTAGATGATTTAAATCTTAATTTAGAGGGCTTTTTGAATGGTCCAAATGCCATTCTTTTTGGTAAAAATTTATTAGAGCCTATTAAGGTTATTGCTGATTTTGCTAAAGAGAATGAAAAATTAGATATTCGTGTGGGTATTATAAGTGGTGATGTTGCCGATATTCATACGATTCAAGAATACGCAAGCATTCCGTCAAGAGATGGATTACTTACAATGTTTGCTGGTGGAATGATTCAGTATGTAAGAGATTTTGCAATTGGTTTAAATTTATATGCTGAACAAAAAGAAAATTAATTAGAAGGAGAGATAAAAAATGGCAAAAATTGAAAATAAAGATATTATTGAAGCTTTAAAAGAAAAAACAATTCTTGAAATTAAAGAATTAGTTGATATGATGAAAGAGGAATTTGGAGTTGATCCAAGCGCTGTTGCAGTTGCAGCACCTACTGGAGGAGCTGTAGAAGATGCTGGCTCTTCTACAAAAACAGTTGTTCTTAAAAGTGCTGGAGGAAATAAAATCGCTGTTATTAAGTTATTAAAGGAAATTACTGGTTTAGGTCTTGTAGAAGCAAAAGCATTAGCTGATAATGGTGGAAATATTAAAGAAAATATTGCTAGTGATGAAGCAAATCAAATTAAAGCTCAATTAGAAGAAGCTGGCGCTGAAATCGAACTTGCTTAATAAAAAAGAAACGATTAGTTGTTTATCGTTTCTTTTTCTTTGCATTGTTCAGAGTTATTTTCAATGTATTTTTTTAATATGTAAATAATTTGGCTATTAATACTTCTTTCTTCTTCATTGGCAAGCTGTATTAATTTGTTATAGGTTTCTTCGTCAATTCTTAGTGTAGTTGTAATCATACTATTTCCTCTTTCACTCTAATAATACTATTTTAATATTATAATTATCTAGTAGCAAAATAGTATTATAAGATGCATAATTAAGCGTTTTTGTATTAATTTTATTTTCTACTTTTTTAGAAAATTTTTTTCTTGAAGAATGAGAAATACTTTTATATAATTAAGATAAGGTGATACCTATGAAGAATAAATTGATTGTTGGGGTTAAGCTAATGATTTTAGTTTTTTTATTTTGTTGGATGGTTATGGTTTTTACAGATTATTTTCGTGTAAGACGTGATTTTGATCCTCTTTTTTGCATATCAGAGAAAACAAATGATTATTTGGATGGTTCTAATTATATTTGTACTGGAATGGGGTATAAAATGATACGATATAATCGAAGTTGTTTGTCTGCTACAGAGTTTGGTCCTTTTTTTATAAAAGAACGGAAATGCGAATAATTTTTGCTTAATTGTCATAAATACTTTATAATAAAAAGTACGAAAGATGGGGGATAAGATGCAGAATCGTTTGGGATTTGGTTTAAAAGAATTGATTGTGTATAGTGCTATTTTATTTATTGCACTTTTGTTTGTTGTATATAATACAAAGACTTTGACAAAAGAATTTAAAGAAATAAACCGAAAAGAAATTACTTATCCTGTGATAGAAGACTCTATAAAGGAAGCGACTTTAAAGTATTTTGATAAATTTTATAAAGAAGAGATTGGTGGAGGGACTATTACCGTTACGAGTTCTAATTTAGTTAAGTATCATTTATTAAAGGATGAAGATATGATAACAGATCAAAAAGATTATTGTGAAGGATATGGTTTGATTTATAGAAATAGAAATAATGAAATAGAAGTACGGCCTTTTATTCACTGTGATTCTTATGAAACAAAAGGCTATCAAAGTTGGAGATTAGGAGAGTAGTTATGAAAAAAATGAAATATATGAGCATAATTTGGGGGATGTTGATTGTTGGAATCTTTATTATTTTAACGTTATTTGGCTTTTTTTATAAGAGTAAAACAAAAGAATATAGAGCGTTAGAAGAAAAATTAGTAGAAGCTGAAAAAAAATATGCGGATCAAAAATTTTTATATCCTGAAAGCGGTATGAAAGTTAAGACAACTTTACAAGAATTAAAGGAAGAGGGTTTAATTACTGATTTTAAAGTAAAGAATCAAGAGTGTGAAGGTTACGTTATTTTAAGTCATGAAAGTACAGTTTTTGAGTATAAAGGATATGTACATTGTGGAGAGTATAAAACAAAAGGTTACGAAGAGTAAAAATATTGACTTTTTCTTTTTATCAAAATATTTGCTTTAAATCTTTTTTTATTTAAGAATTCCGATGCACTATTAGTGTGTATTACTTTTTTTGGGTTTTATTTTCTTTTGAAAAAAGTAGCAAATAGAAAATTTGCTTTATTTGGTTTTCTTTCTTGGTCATTTTCCCTCGGCATATAATGAAGAGTAGATGGTTTCATGAGTTTAATTTGTTTTGAAATTTAAAAAATGTTTTTTGATTTATTGGGTGTTTATATTTGTTCTTTTGGATTGTTTATAAATGCTTATGTTCATGAGGATTTTAATTCTTATGGTACTTTTGAGGGTGATTTAAAAGAAGTTATAGGGGATGGTTGCGCGATTAAGATAGAAGTGAGATAAAGAAGAAAAAATCGCACAAATGAGAAGTTTTTTGTGAAATTTTTTCTTGACTTTCATATAATGATAGTGTTATATTATTTGTGAATTTTAAATCGGTTCTACATGCGTAGAACTGTATTTAATAGAATGTTTGATACACCAGGATGTGTGTTAATGAAAGGAGGACAATATGTCTACAATTAATCAACTTGTAAATAATAAAAGAAAAAAGAAAACTAGAAAAAGCAAAAGTCCAGTTTTAAATGTAGGATTAAATACACTTGAAAGAAAACAAACAAATCAAAATAGTCCACAAAGAAGAGGAGTTTGTACTCGTGTTGGAACAAAGACTCCAAAAAAACCGAACTCAGCTTTAAGAAAATATGCAAGAGTTAGACTTTCTAATGGAAAAGAGATTGATGCTTATATTCCAGGAGAAGGACATAATTTACAAGAACATAGTGTTGTTTTAGTACGTGGTGGACGTGTTAAAGATTTAATCGGTGTTAGATATCACATTGTACGTGGAACACTTGATACACAAGGCGTTCAAAATAGACAACAAGGTCGTAGTAAATACGGAACGAAGAAACCGAAGAAATAATAGATAAAGGAGGAAATAAAAATGCGTAAGAGAAGAGCAATTAAAAGAGATGTGTTACCAGATCCCGTGTATAATTCAAAAGTTGTTACTAAACTAGTAAATCAAATTATGCAAGATGGAAAAAAAGGTACTGCTCAAAAAATTCTTTATGAAGCATTTGATATTATAAAAGAAAAAACTGGTGAAGAGCCAATGGATATTTATAATAAGGCTTTAGAGAATATTAAACCAGCATTAGAGGTTAAGTCTCGTCGTGTTGGAGGAAGTAATTACCAAGTTCCGGTTGAAGTTAGTGATGATAAAAGTCAAACTTTAGCACTTCGTTGGCTTGTTAATTATGCGAAGTTAAGAAATGGTAAAGGCATGGCTATTAATTTAGCGAATGAAATTATGGATGCCGCTAATGGAACGGGTGGCGCTGTGAAAAAACGTGAAGATACTCACAAGATGGCTGAAGCAAACAAAGCATTTGCTCACTATAGATGGTAGGAGGATTGTATGGCAAGAGATGTTTCTATTGATAAATTAAGAAATATTGGAATTATGGCTCATATTGATGCTGGAAAAACAACTACTACAGAAAGAATTTTGTTCTTAACAGGAATTACTCATAAAATTGGTGAAACTCATGATGGGGCTAGCCAAATGGACTGGATGGAACAAGAACAAGAAAGAGGTATTACGATTACTTCTGCTGCGACAACTTGTCACTGGAAAGGGTATCGACTTAATATCATTGATACTCCAGGACACGTCGATTTTACGATTGAAGTTCAAAGAAGTTTAAGAGTATTAGATGGAGCGGTTGCGTTAATCGATGCTCAAGCAGGCGTTGAACCTCAAACAGAAACGGTTTGGAGACAAGCGAATGAATATAAAGTTCCAAGAATGATTTGTGCAAATAAAATGGAGAAAATGGGTGCGGATTTCTACTTTAGTTTAAATACGATTAAAGATAGACTGGGTGCAAATGCTGCTCCAATTATTCTTCCTATTGGGGCTGAACAAGATTATATTGGTTATGTTGATTTAGTTACTATGAAAGCTTATAAATATGATGGTACTGAAAAACAAGAATTAGAAGAAATGGCAATACCAGCTGATATGGAAGCTAAATCTCAAGAATATAGATCTAAGTTAATTGAAGCTGTAGCTGATTTCGATGAAGAACTGATGATGAAATATTTAGATGGAGCTGAATTAACTGTTGAAGAATTAAAGGCTGCTATTCGTAAAGCGACTTTATCCGTTGGATTTTTCCCAGTTTTATGTGCTGATGCTTTAGGTAATAAAGGTACTCATACTTTACTTGATGCGGTTTTAGATTATTTACCAGCACCAACAGATATTGAGGCTATTGATTGTACGGATAAAAATGGAAATGATGTAAAAAGACATCCAAGCGATTCTGAACCGTTTACAGCTTTAGCGTTTAAAATTATGACTGATCCATTTGTAGGACGTTTATCATTTTTCCGTGTGTATTCTGGAGTATTAAAAAGTGGTTCTTATATTTTAAATTCTACTAAGGGAGAAAAAGAAAGAATTGGACGTATTTTACAAATGCATGCCAATCAAAGAAAAGAAATTACGGAAGTTTATGCTGGAGAAATTGCAGCAGCTGTAGGACTCAAGAATACAACCACGGCGGATACATTATGTGATGAGAAAAGTCCTTGTATTATGAAAGGAATGGAATTTCCAGAACCTGTTATTGATATTGCTATAGAACCAAAGAGCAAGAACGATCAAGATAAAATGGCGATAGCGATTGCTAAACTTGTAGAAGAAGATCCAACCCTTCGTGTTAAAACGGATTCAGAAACAGGACAAACCGTTTTATCTGGTATGGGTGAGTTGCATTTAGATATTATTGTAGATCGAATGAGACGTGAATTTAATGTTGAATGTAACAAAGGTAGACCACAAGTGGCTTATCGTGAAACCATTACCCAAATGGGCGAATGTGAAGGTAAGTATATTAAACAATCTGGTGGACGTGGACAATACGGACATGTTTGGGTTAAGTTTGAACCCAATCCAGAAAAAGGTTATGAATTTGTGGATGCGATTGTTGGTGGAGTTGTTCCTCGTGAATACATTCCAGTAACGGATAAAGGATTACAAGAAGCTATGGCTGGAGGAATTTTAGCTGGTTATCCACTTGTAGACGTTAAAGCTACTCTTTATGATGGAAGTTATCATGATGTCGATTCAAGTGAAATGGCATTTAAAATTGCGGCTTCTATGGCTTTAAAAGAAGCAAAAAATAAATGTAAACCTGTTCTTTTAGAACCAATCATGAAAGTGGTTGTTGATGTTCCAGAAGAATATATGGGTAATGTTATGGGTGACTTAACTTCTCGTCGTGGAAGACCGATGGGACAAGAGTCTATTGGTAATACTTTACGAATTATTGCTATGGTACCACTTTCAGAAATGTTTGGTTACGCAACAGATTTAAGAAGTAATACTCAAGGACGTGGAAACTTCCAAATGGAAAAAGATCACTATGAAGAAGTTCCAAAATCTATCGCTGAAGAGATTATAAAGAAAAACAGCGCTAATTAAAAATAATACTTGAAAATACTTCAAGCATTAGATAAAATAGAATAGTAAATTGAAAGGAGAAAAAACGATGGCAAGAGAAAAATACGATCGTTCAAAAGAACATGTTAATATTGGAACAATTGGTCACGTTGACCATGGTAAAACAACATTAACTGCTGCTATTACAAAATTTTTTGGTAAATTTGTTGATTATGCTGATATCGATAAAGCACCAGAAGAAAGAGAAAGAGGTATTACAATTAATACTTCACACGTTGAGTATGAAACTGAAAAACGTCATTATGCTCACGTAGACTGTCCAGGACATGCCGATTATGTTAAAAACATGATTACAGGTGCTGCTCAAATGGATGGAGCAATCTTAGTTGTATCTGCTGCTGATGGACCTATGCCACAAACTAGAGAACATATTTTGTTATCTCGTCAAGTTGGTGTGCCTAAAATTGTTGTTTACATGAACAAATGTGATCAAGTTGATGATCCTGAATTATTAGACTTAGTAGAAATGGAGATTAGAGAATTACTTGGAGAATACAATTTCGATAGTGAATGTCCTATTATCCGTGGTAGTGCTCTTAAAGCTCTTGAAGGTGATGAAGCTGCTGCTCAATCTATTCGTGATTTGATGGCTGCTGTTGATGATTATATTGATTCACCAGTAAGAGATACTGATAAACCATTCTTAATGAGTATTGAAGATGTCTTCACAATTTCAGGACGTGGAACTGTTGTTACAGGACGTGTTGAACGTGGACAATTAAATCTTAATGATGAAGTTGAAATTGTTGGTCTGAGAGATACTAAAAAAACTGTTTGTACAGGAATTGAAATGTTTAGAAAACAATTAGACTTTGCTCAAGCAGGAGATAATGCTGGTGTACTATTACGTGGTATTGCTCGTGATGAAGTTGAACGTGGACAAGTACTTTCTAAACCAGGAAGTGTTACACCACATCATAAATTTAAAGCTAGTGTCTATGTTCTAAGCAAAGAAGAAGGCGGACGTCATACTCCATTCTTCTCAAATTATAGACCTCAATTCTATTTCCGTACAACTGATGTTACGGGTGTTATTGAACTTCCTGAGGGAGTTGAAATGGTAATGCCTGGTGACAATGTTGATATGACTGTAGAATTAATTGCTCCAGTAGCACTTGAAAATGGTACTAAGTTCTCTATTCGTGAAGGTGGACGTACTGTTGGTGCTGGAGTTGTTTCAGAAATTATTGAATAGTTGAAACATAAAAAATAGTTAGTGTGAACTAACTATTTTTCTTTTGAAAAAAATAAAATTATGATATGATTAGACTATTAAAGATAGGTGGTTTTTTATGCCTAAAAAAAAGTTACGAATTGAAATAGCAACCTTTCTACTTTTTGTCTTTATTATTGTGTTTATCCTGTTCTATTATTCTTATTGCAACGGTTCTTTAGCTTATCAAACTTATCAATTTAAACAGTCTCTAAAAAAAGATAAAGAGATAAATGATAACCTAATACGAGAACAACAAAAGAAAGAAGAAGAACAATTACAAAAAGAAAGAGAATTACAATCTTGTTTAAATGAAGCTAAATTTTCAGGTGATTTTTTAGAAATGAAAAGAGAAATGGATGAATTTATTCGTACACATAATTATAGTGTTTCGGTTTTTTTTGAAGATTTCACTACTGGTTTTAACTATCAATATCAACCCAATATTGTTTATTATGGATGTAGTCTAATAAAATTGGTCGATGTGTTGTATCTGATCAATCAAGCTATAGAAGGACGAATAAACATTGATGTGGAGAAAATTAAATTTACAAAAAATTATTATTTTAGTGATGATAGTGGAGAACGAACGTTTCATTTGGGTGAAGAAGTTTCGTTAAGAGAACTGATGACAAATGCTATTTATATCAGTGATAATTCGGCACATATGATGCTTTTGGATTATATTGGATTTGATAATTTGAAAAATTACGGAAAAAGTTTAGGAGCTAAAGTTATTTTAACAGGTGGGGATAATTTTGGTAACCAAACTGCTTCGGATATGAACCTTTATTTGAAAGAGGCCTATCGAATAATAACTGAAAATGAAGAATATGGTCCTTTTTTAAAAAGTATTATGAGTGGAACTTTTTATAATGATTTTAATACTAATGATGTTAAAATTTATCATAAGTATGGGTTAACTGGAATGTATTATCATGATGTGGGTTTAAATTTAGAGGAGAACCCTTATAGTATTGTTATTATGACGTTATATGGGAATAAAAATCATAAAGAAGTTATTCAAACGATTCATTTAAAAATCAGAGAATTACAAGAACGTTATTATGAAGAAAAGGAAAATTTTTGTTATGAAAAAGTTTATAAAATTAAAGAAGACTAGTCTGTCTTCTTTAAATTTTTTTTATTAAATAATTTTGCTAATTTACCGTTTTTTAAATAAAATTTGTAGAGAATGGGAGAAATGGGAAGATCGTATTCTCCAATAAATTCATAAACTTTAGGTTTAAAACCTAATTTAAATTCGTTAAGACCATAATAAGGATTTTCTTTTTTAAAATTACCTGTAAGGCCATTCATGTCCGCAAAAGCATAATTTTTTTTATAATAGTTAAAGAGTTCATAATGTAAAAAATAGTTTGGATTAAATCGTTTGTAGTTTTTATCGTATCCACTCATAATAATATTAATACGATTTTTATATTTTATCACTAAAGCTCCACCAATATAAATTTTTTCATTTTTTTTGATTTTGTTTTGAGCGTCTAATAAATCATTTTTATAATTTAGTAGATTTTGATCGGAGTTCATTTTTAAATTTAATTTTTTTTCATTTTTATTTTTATTTAATTCTAAAATGTAGTGATTATTTCTTTTAACTTCTTCATCATAATTTTTTTTAGAATTGTTTAAAAATTCAGATGTATTTAAACTGACTAAAAATAAATCCATATCGGTTCGATCAAAAGCTTGAAAATATTCTTGATAATAGGAAAGACTTTTGTCTTTTTTTCGTTTAATAAATTCATATAGAACGGGTAAATCATTAGGAGTGGCTTTTTCCATTTTTAAACCTTTATTTTGAGATCTTTTGATTTTGTTACGAGTGTTTTTATCTAATGTTTTTAGGTCAAATTTTTTTAAATGAAGGATGCCATTATATTTAGGGAACTTTGCTTCAAAATAGATATTGTCTTTTAATTTGATATAGCCAAGGTCACTTAGATAGTTTTTGATTTCTATGTTCCAATTGTATTTTTTTTGCTTTGTTTTTCTATCTATTTCAGCAATAGCAATTTCTGGATTTATTTTCACAAAAACAATTCTTTTTTTCTTTAAATATTCTTTTATTTTTTTTGTAAAAATTTCAATTAATTCTTTATTGGAATAATCTAAAATAAAACCTTTTGGAGCGTAAGCGTATTTGTAAAAAAAATCAATTTTTTTTACAAGAATGAGTGAAGCGGCAATCGTGTGATTGTATTCATCGATCAAGCCTATAAATAAGCAATTATATCCATTTTGTTCCATTAATTTGGCATAGCCTGTTGTTTGACAATAATTGCCTAATATACTCTTTTGAGCATAGGTTTCAAATTCATCTATTTTTAATTCTCTTAATTCCATTTATAATCCCTCACTGTTGATTGTTTATTATAACAGTCCTCCTTCGTGTTTGCAATTAATATTTAATTAAGTTATAATAAATTTAGGTGACGTTTATGCAAATTGATTCTGTAGAGTTACAAAATATTGCGGTGAGACAAAGTCAATATCCAGAAGCAAAATATCCTGAATTTTTACTTGTTGGGCGTAGTAATGTGGGGAAAAGTAGTTTTATTAATACATTAATTAATCGAAAAAATTTTGCTAGAACCAGTTCTAAACCTGGTAAAACTCAGACTTTGAATTTTTATCTTGTGAATAATCAATTTTATTTAATTGATGTTCCAGGCTATGGTTATGCAAAAGTTGATAAAGGAACTGTAAAAAAAATGGGGATGATGATTGAAGAATATATTAAGACACGTGAAACGTTAAAACATGTTTTCCTTTTAATCGATTATCGTCATAAACCTAGTGAAGATGATGTTTTGATGTATAATTTTTTAAAATATTATCAGTTAAAAGTGACTATTGTAGCAACTAAATACGATAAGGTAACTAAAAATAATCGTTCGAAACAGGATAAGTTAATTAAAGAAACTTTAAATTTGGATGAAAATGAGTCCTTTATACCTTTTTCAACCATAACAAAGAAAGGGAGAGAAGATATTTACCAAGTTCTTGATAAATGTTTGTAAGTGACCTTGCATAACATCTTAAAATATGCTAAAATACAATGACGAATGGACGGTGTTTTAATGGAGACGTTATTATTGATTATTTCAATTTTATTAATTGCGATTGTCCTTTTACAAAGTAATAAAGCTAGTGATTCCGCTCAGATTATTACAGGCGGAAATGAAAGTTTATTTCAAAATTCAAAAGAAAGAGGCATTGAATTATTAATTAGTCGAATTACTTTAATTTTAGGGATTATTTTCTTTGTGATTTCTTTTATCTTATTTATTAAATAGAATCATTCCATAAGGGGGCTTCATGAATCTCTATAAAAATTTAAAAACATTACGAAATGAATATATGGGAAAACAACCCACAGAAATAAAAGCTTTTGTTGTTTACGATAGCGAAAGAGATTATACCTATTACCATTTTATTTTTTCAGAGGAAGGCGTTTATAAAAATAAATTATTTTTAGAAAGTACTATTCCTGATACCTCTACTCTTTTTAATAAAATACTAGAGGATTTTATTAAAAAGAAAAGAATTATTTCAATGGAATACAAGACTTTAAAAATAGATCGTTCTTATTTAGGAATGAAATTTGTAAATGATGAGGGGTTTATTTTAAGTGTTTATTTTTCGGATTTATCTTTACCTTTTTTTAACTGGTATGAGGCTTTTTTTCAAAAAGAGTTTTATCAGAAAAATTTAGACTATATTTTTTATTTAATAAAAGAAGGTCAAGTCACACACCTTGAATTTTTGCCTAATACTAAAAAATTATTTCATGTGGAGTATGTGAAGGATAATTTTAATGATATCTCACATCTTCATAAACAAAATTATTTGGAAATTTGTTATCAAAAAGTGAATCAATGCCTTGATAAAAAAGATGTTCTCTTTATGATATGTGTTCTTCGAACTTTTTTAAGCTATCATTTATCTAGTCTTAAAAAAGAGTTTGTACAATTTATTTCTAAATTGGATGTTGTTACGGCTTTTATGCTTCTTACTTATTATCAAAAAGGTTTTTTTAAATTACCTTTAAAGTATCATTATTCTGATATAAATGTCAGTAAAACAGAATTGTCTTTTTATTTAGCCAATTGTTATGCTCATCTTTCTGATCCTCTACTTGTTCATTATGCGGAAAAGTTTGCTATTGTGGATGATTTTCATGATGCCATAACTCAATTTTTTAATTTAGAAAGTTTTTCAGATGAAAACATTTTAAAAAAAAGTCTAAAATAAGTCAATTAAACGTTGATTTTTTTTATTTTGTTTTATTTTAGGACTAATTAAGGTATAATAAATATGTAAGATGGTGAAGTAGAATGAATAAAAAAGGATTTACTTTAATTGAACTTATTATAACCATAGGGGTTATGGTGTTGGTTGGTCTTGTTATCGTAACGAATATGACAGGTCTTTTTAGTAAGAATGAAGACCAAGATTATGAAAATTTTAGAAAAAAAATTGAAAATGCGGCGTGTATTTATGCTGAAAAAGATGTGTGGAAAGAAAATAAGAATAAATGTAAAAATCATACATCAGGTGCTAATTGTGTGATTACGATTACAACCTTAATTAAGGCGGGGTTGATTGAAGAGAGTTTAAAAGACCCCAATACAGGAAATTATGTTAAAGATAACTCAAAATATGATGTAACGGTTTCTTGGGCAAGTGATGGTGAAAAAAAGTGTACTTTAAAAGAATGAGGAAATGAATATGAAAGATGAAATAATAAAAGTATTAAAAGATGTTTATGATGCAAAAGAAGCAATTCAAGTTAATGATTTACTGGGACTGAAGACGACAGAAGAGTATAAAGAAGTGGTAAAAAATTTAGAGGAGTTAGTGGAAGAATACGTTCTTTATAAAACGAAGAAAGATAAATATATTTTATTAAAAAATGTTCCAAGTTTGAAAATAGGTCGTTTGACAGTGAATAAAAAAGGATTTGGGTTTGTTATTTTGCCTTCAGAAGAGGATTTGTATATTGGAAGTGATGCTTTAAATGGAGCCATACATGATGATATCGTTTTAGCTGAAATTACAAAAAATGGAGTGAAAAGAGAAGGTAGAGTGCTTCGAATTTTAAAAAGAGAACTTTCTGATATGGTAGGAGAAGTTGTTTTTAAGGATAATGAATTTCAGATTGAACTTGATGATGATAAAAAAGATATTGATTTGGTGATAAAAAAGGAAAGTTTAATTCATTGTGTTCCTGGACATAAAGTGGTAATAAGACTTTTAAAAGAGTTAGGAAAAAAGAAATATTTAGCAAGCGTTATTAAGATTCTTGGACATAAAGATGACCCAGGGGTTGATATTTTATCTATTGCTTATAAATATGGAATAGAAACAGAGTTTAATGAACAGGTTATTAAAGAACTTGAAACGATTCCTGTAGAGGTTAAGGAAAGTGAACTTCAAAATCGAGTGGATTTAACCGATAAAGAAATTTTTACTATAGATGGGTCTCATACTAAAGATATTGATGATGCGATAAGTTTAGAAATGGAAAATGGGCTTTATGTTTTAGGGGTTCACATAGCGGATGTTTCGCATTATGTTAAAGAAAATACCGCTCTTGGCGATACAGCAATGGATCGAGGGACTTCTTGTTATCTTGCTGATACGGTTATTCCAATGATTCCGCATAAATTAAGTAATGGAATTTGTTCTTTAAATGAAGGTGTTTTACGTCTTACTATGAGTTGCGTTATGAAAATTAATTCAAAAGGAAAAGTTGTGGCTTATGATATTTTCCCAAGTTTTATTAAGAGTCGTAAAAAAATGACCTATGAAGCGGTCAATGATATTATTGTACGAGACGTTGTGGCACAAGGGTATGAAGACTATGTTCCTACTTTGAAGAAAATGAATGAACTGGCTCATATTTTAAGAAAAGAAAAGGAAAGCCGTGGGTATATCGATTTTGATTTGGATGAAGCGGAAGTGATTCAAGATGAACAGGGACGAGCAATTGATATTGTTAAAAGGCTTCGTGAAGATGGAGAAAAATTAATTGAAGATTTTATGATCGCGGCGAATGAGACTGTTGCGAGTCATATTTATAATATGGATTTACCTTTTATTTATCGTGTTCACGGGACACCTAATAATGAAAAGATTGACGATTTTGTAAATTTAGTGAAGCTTCTTGGTTATGAACTTGCCACTAAAGTTACTGAATTGACACCTGTTACGATGCAAAAATTATTATCTGAACTCAACGATAAACCTGAGTTTGAACTTTTATCTAGTATGCTTCTTCGAAGTATGAAAAAAGCGGAATATAGCAAAGAAAATATTGGTCATTTTGGATTGGGAAGTAAAGCTTATACTCATTTTACAAGTCCGATAAGAAGATTTCCGGATTTAACGGTTCATCGCTTATTAAAAAAATATTTAGTTGAAAACGATTTATCCATGTCTACGATTAGTTATTACGATTCTTCACTTGTTGAAGTGGCGGAGCATTCTAGTGAAAAGGAAGTTGGAAGTGTGAATGCGGAACGTGATGTATTGGATATGAAAATGGCTGAGTACATGGAAAATCATATTGGTGAAGAGTTTGATGGTATGATTACAACGGTTACAAATTTCGGCTTTTTTGTTGAGCTTCCAAATTTAGTGGAAGGGTTAGTTCATGTCAATACGTTAAAAGGTGATTTTTATAATTATATTCCAGAAAAACTAGCTTTAATTGGTCAGAATACTAAAATTCAATATCGGATTGGAGATAAAGTGAAAATTAAAGTCATTGCTTCATCAAAAGAAACTTCCATGATTGATTTTGCTCTTGTAAAGGATGAACAAAATGGAAGTCAAGAATAAAAAAGCTTATTTTGATTATTTTATTGAAGAGACTTTAGAAGCTGGAATTGTTTTAACAGGAACAGAAATTAAAAGTATTCGACAAGGGTCTGTTGATTTAAAAGATACGTATGTCTTGATTAAGAAAAATGAAGCGTTTCTTTTAAATATGTATGTTGCAAAATATGAAGAAGGTCATCAATTTAATCATGATGAATTACGAACACGAAAATTATTGTTTCATAAAAAAGAGATAAAAAAGATGAAAGAAGTTTTAGAAAAAGATGGCTATAGTTTAATTCCTTTAAAGTTATATTTTAAAAAAGGCTATGTTAAAGTTCTGATTGGAACGGCTAAGGGGAAAAAGAATTATGATAAAAGAGAGAGCATTAAGAAAAAAGATATGGAAAGAGAAAATAGAAAATATAGGATAAAGTAAATTTAGGTGGATGTATGAAAAAGAAAACAAGAATTGTTTTGGAAGTTTTGTCAGTTGTTTTGATTTTGGGAGTACTTTTATTAGCATTTCGTTTTAATCAAGAATTTAAAATTCAACATGAAGACATGCCAAAAGAAGAGATACCTAAATTGAAAATTATGGATTTGGAAAGTAAGACAAGGCCGATAGCGGTGATGATAAATAATTTAGGTCCAGCTAGAAATTATCATAGTGGTTTACAAGAAGCTTATCTTATATATGAAATGATTGTTGAAGGTGGCATTACACGTTTGATGGCCGTTTATAAAGATGTAGATGTTTCTAAAATTGGTTCTATTCGTAGTGCACGTCCTTATTATCTTGATTATGTTTTAGAAAATGATGCTTTATTTGTTCATTGGGGATACAGTGAACAAGCACTCAGTGATATTCGTTTATTAGGAATTAGTAATCTTGATGGGTATTATTATGAAAAATCTTATTTTTGGAGAGATAAATCTTTGCCTATTGCCTCAGAACATCGAGGTTTTACAAATATCGAAAACATCAATAAGGGTATTGAAGCATTAAATTATAGAAAGACTTCTCAATCAAAACCGCTTCTTAATTATAGTGTAGAACCTGTTGCTTTAGATCAAAATGAAAAAGCTCTTTCTGCTCGAGAAATTGATATAGGTTATTCAAAAAGTGTTACGACTCATTATAGTTATGATGAAGAGACAAAAATGTATAAAAGAAGTGTTAATCAACAACCTCATACCGACTATGTGAGTAAAAACCAATACGTTTTTAAGAATATTATTACTTATCAAGTTCCTAATGAGAACATTTCGGGTGACGTTAAGGGAAGGCAAATTTTAAAAAATATTGGAAAAGGAGAAGGGTATTATATTTCCGAAGGCTATGCTATTCCTATTCAGTGGGAAAAAAGAACTCGGGAGTCTAAAACCATTTATCGGCTTTTAAATGGAGAAGAACTTAAAGTGAATGATGGAAATACTTTTATCCAAGTTCAACCAACTGGTGAAGTTCTTTCAATCACATAAATGAAATTTAGTGTCATATAGATTAATAAGGAGGAAAAGAGATGCAAGCGTTTATCGATTTTTTAGTAAATAATTATTTATGGTTTATTATTGTTTCAATTGTTCTTATTTTTGCTTTAATTGGTTATTTAGTGGATACAAGTGAAAAACCAACTCAAGTAAGGAAAATGGATGATGAAACACCCGTTATTGAAGGGAACACCGAAGCAATAATTGAATCAGATGTAAAACAAGAAACTATAAATAGCGAAGTAGATATTTTATAGTTTTTTTAAATATTAAAATTTATTTTTTCTTCAAGTGTGTTGTTACTGTATGGACATATTAAATGAATTTTTAGCTTATATTCATTTGTGCTTGTTTTGGTTAAAATGGTATAACTATTTAATGGATCACATAATTCATTTTTTTCTTTGATTTCTTTGACAATTTCTAATTTTTCCATTTGTTCTAAAGTTAAGGAGATAGAATCTCCATTATTTTTGGGTAAAGGCTGATTTTTGTAATAATCATAAAGTGAATTTTTAAGAAGGGTTAAATTTTCATAAGAAAATGCTTTTTTTTGATTGTATTTATTAATTCTAGAAATCGTAAAAATAATGATAATAATGGATAGTAATAAGATTGTAAGTTTTTTTATTAAGTCATACCAATTAATATTCGATAAAAGTTCGGGATAGAGGGTATTATTTTTAATTTCTTCTTTGAAAGTAAAAAATCTATTATTTGATTCTTTTTTATTTAAAACTTTTTTCTTTTTTTCTTCATACATATTTTTGACCCTCCCTACTTATACTACCATTATACAATAAAAAAAGTTTATTTGTCATAATAATATGGTTATTTTGGATGTTTTATGCTAAAATAACTTATACATGGGGCAGTTATATGGAAATCGACAATTATTACTAGGTATGATGGCAAGTGGTAGGCATACCTTAAATGCAACAAAAAAATAAATAACGAAACTAAAGGTTTCACTCCTGCATTTGCCTAACAGAAGGCTTAAGGGAGACTTCTACTTACTTTCTCTTATAGGGTAAGATAGGGGTTCATAGATATAAGATATATTAAAGAGATTGTTTAAGTTTCTTTAAAGAATAATTATTAAACTGGTTCTATAAATCGGTAAGCTATAGTCAGTTATAGAACGAGATTATAAATCTAGCTAAACTTGTAGAAATTGTATCATAGGATATTTTGGACAGGGGTTCGAATCCCCTCTGCTCCACCAGATTGATATCAAACTCGAACTTTTATGTTTCGAGTTTTAATATATTAAAAATTTTGACATTCTAAGATTTGTCAATAATAAATTAATATGATATAGTAAGACATAC
>CAJTYF010000018.1 GCA_910583945.1 uncultured Bacilli bacterium | reverse complement strand
AGGAATCAATCAATAAGAAATTAATTAATATTTCTATAGGATTGATTATACGTGAGAATTTATGAATTATTGGGGGTTAAAGTATTTAAAAAAATAGTTTTAAAAATTTATAAAATTTTTCCTTTTTTAGACTATGGTCTAAGCAAAGTAAAAAGTATAGAGGAATTAGAAAAATACCGTTAGTTTTTTAATGAATTATAAAAATCATAATGAAAAAACTACTTTTATAAAAAAAATTAAATATTGAAAATAGAATTAGTAAAATCAAAAAAGAATGCAAACGCTAATGAATGATGATAGAAACTAGGAAGAGTATCCTTTTTTTATTTTGTTGCACACGCGCTTTTCCTATGTTATAATTTCCGAGAAAAGAAGGTGCCGTATGACCGTAGCATTCTATAAAGACGATTTAAAACTAGAAGAAAAACAGGTAATAAATCAAAGTTCTTTAGAAACGCTTTTAGAATTTGATTTTTTAGATTATAAAACAGCCATTGACTTAGACACAAAAACTTTAACCAGAGAAAATGAGGAATTTCTATTTTTTCTTGATTTTTCAAAAAAAGAATGTACAATTACATTAAAACAAGAACAAATGGAACTAAACATATTAGTAGATACTTGTTCTTTCAGAAGAGATAATAAAAACATTAATTTAGAATATACTATTGAGACAGAAGACAAAAAAAATAAACTAATGATTAAGGAAGGTACCAAAGAATGAAATTAGAGGAATTAGAAATTTATATAAAAGAATTAGATCCATCTATAGAACAAGTAAAATTAGTCAAATCCAATCGTCCAGACCTTTGTGATTATCAATACGATGGCATTTTTAACTTAGCCAAAAAACTTCATAAATCTCCTATGGAAATTGGAAATACCATTAAATCAAAGTTAGAAGAGAATGAGGAGGTAAATAAAAAATTTTCCAAAATAGAATGTGTCGCACCTGGGTTTATAAACTTTACACTCACCGATTCTTTTATTAATGAAACTTTAAATAAAATGTTAGTTCAACCTAAATTTAATATAGAATTACCAGAAAAAGAAAAAATAGTGATAGATTACGGAGGGGCCAATGTTGCCAAACCTCTTCATGTGGGGCATTTAAGACCCGCCATTGTTGGAGAATCCATAAAACGTTTATTAAAATACATGAATCAAGACGTAATCAGTGATGTGCATTTAGGAGACTATGGACTTCAAATTGGTCAAGTAATCTATGGTTTAAAAGAAAAAAATCTTTTACCAAAAGACATCTCTTTAGAAATACTTACTAATCTCTATCCTGAAATAAGTGCTCTTTGTAAAGAAAATGAAAAAATTAAAGAAAAATGTTCATTAATTACAAAAGACTTGCAAGATGGAAATCCAGAGTATCAAGAATACTTTAGAAAAATTCTTGAAATATCAAAAGAAGACATAAAAAAAATTTACGATTATTTAGGAGTCTCTTTTGACTTATGGTTAGGTGAATCCGATGCCTATCCTTATATCCCTTTTGTTACCGAAGAACTTGAAAAAGAAAGTCTCTTAAAAGAATCTGAAGGAGCAAAAATAGTAGAAGTTCAAGAATCGACGGATACCTTAGAAATCCCTCCATTAATTTATCAAGCAAGTAATGGAGCATATCTATACAGTACTACCGATTTAGCGACCATTTATCAAAGAGAAAAAGATTACGAGCCTAATAAAATTCTTTATATAGTAGATAGTCGCCAAAATCTTCACTTTACCCAAGTATTTCGAACAGCCAAAAAAATAAAAAAAATGGAAGCCATAGACTGTGAATTTTTAGGCTTAGGAACCATTAATGGTAAAGACAATAAACCCTTTAAAACTCGTGCTGGAAACACTCCAAAACTGATTGATTTATTCAATGAAACCAAAGAAATCTTTCTAAAAAATAATCCTCGAGAAGAAGAATACAATGAAAAAGACCTTCATAAACTCATTAATTCCATCATAAAATTCGCTGATTTACAAAACAATCGAGAAAAAGGATACATCTTTGACATTGAAAAATTTTCATCAATTAATGGAAAAACAGGCCCTTACATTTTATACACCTATTTAAGAACACAAAAAATAATAAAAAATAATTCACAATTTGTAGACAACTTAGGAAAAACAATATATAATGTTCACGATCGAGCTTTAAGATTAAAAGTCTTAGAACTAGAAGAAGTTTTAAATTATGCTTTTAAAACAAGAATGCCTTCGATCATAGCGAATTATCTTTACGAAATAGGTGTATTAGTAAACGCATTTTATGAAAACAATCATATTAATAATTTAGAAAATGATGAAAATAAAAAAGATTGGGTAACACTATTATCTCTTTGTACGAAACTCATTCAAGCATTGCTAGATATTTTAGTGATAGAAATACCTGATAAAATGTAGGAGGAAAAATATGAAATTAACCGATTTAACCAAAGAAGATTTGGAAAATATGTCTTACGATGACTTAGCTTATGTGATTTTAAGTGAAAGTAAAAAACAAATGAAAATTATTGACTTGTTTAATAAAATAGGAAGTTTGGTAGGCTTATCTGAAAAAGAAGTAGAAGATAAAATTGCGGATTTTTTTGAAATGCTTACTTTAGACAAAAGATTTATTATGTTAGACGATGGATCTTGGGATTTAAAAGAACGTCACGTTCAAAAAATAATTATTGAAGAAGATGAGGAAGACGTAGGTCTAGACGAAATCGAAGAATCACCTGAAATGGATGAAGAAGAGGAAGAAATTTTCTATGACGAAGAAGAAACCGACGATTCGGAAGATGATTTAAAAGATTTAGTTGTCATCGATGAAGAAGAGGATGCGTTATAACCATTCTTTTTTGTTTAAAAAATAGTGAAAAGAAAGGTGCAAATTTATGGAAGAAAGATTAGAAGTCATCTATAAAAGATTTAACGAAATTGAACAATTATTAATGTCCCCAGAAATAATGGGTGACTTTAAAAAAGTAAGTAAATTATCCAAAGAACAAAGTGATTTAAGAGAAATTGTCGACAAATACGAAGAATACAAAGAAACAAAAAAAGGAATAGAAGAATCTAAAAGCTTATTAAATGATTCTGAATTAAAAGAAATGGCGGAACTAGAATTAACTGAACTTCAAACGAATTTAGAAAAAATAACAAAAGAATTAGAAATATTATTAATTCCTAAAGATGAAAACGATGGAAAAAACGTCATTATGGAAATTCGTGGTGCCGCAGGAGGCGACGAAGCCAATATCTTTGCTGGAGACTTATTTAGAATGTATACGTATTATGCTGAAAAAAATAATTGGAAAATAGAAATCATTAATGAAGTACCAGGTTCAAGTGGTGGATTTTCTCAAGTAGAATACATGATTAAAGGAGAAAACGTTTACTCTAAATTAAAATACGAAAGTGGTGCCCATCGTGTTCAAAGAGTTCCTGAAACCGAATCACAAGGTCGTGTACATACTTCAACCGCTACCGTAGTCGTAATGCCTGAAATCGAAGACATAGACGTAGAAATTAAAGAAAGTGACTTAAAAATAGACGTTTATCACTCAAGTGGCGCGGGAGGACAATCTGTCAATACATCCAATTCAGCGGTCCGTATTACTCATTTGCCAACCAATACCGTTGTCACATGTCAAAATGAAAGAAGTCAAGCTCAAAATAAAGAAAAAGCGATGCAAATATTAAAATCAAAAATCTATGATAACCTAGAACAACAAAAAAACAATGAACTAACCAATGAAAGAAAAAATAAAATTGGTACAGGTGATCGTTCTGAAAAAATTAGAACGTATAACTATCCTCAAAATCGTGTGACCGATCATCGAATTAACTTTTCAATTATGGAACTTGACCGTGTTATGAATGGTAATTTAGAACCCATTATAACTTCTCTAATTACCGAAGATCAAAAAAGAAAATTAGAAGGTAACTAATGTTTGAACAAAAAACATTAACCGAACAAGATTTAAAAGAATTAAAGCGTCTTTATAAAGAAGATTTAGAAAAACAAATTGAAAAAGTCAAAAATGGGTATCCAGTTCAATATTTAATAGGGAATGTTCCCTTTTATAACACAACTATTCTAGTAAATGAAAATGTTTTAATTCCTCGCTTTGAAACAGAATATTTAATAGAAAAAATAATAAAAAAAATGAAAAAATATCTAAAAGAACCCTTAAAAATCATAGATGTAGGAACAGGAAGTGGTTGTATAGCCATTTGCTTAGCTAAAAATACCCATTGGAAATGTACTGGTGTGGATAAATCCATAAAAGCGTTAGAAGTAGCAAAAAAAAATAATCAAGAAAACCAAACCCAAGTCTTATTTAAGAAATTAGATATTCTAAAAGAAAAGATAGAAAATTATGACATTTTAGTTTCTAATCCACCCTACATTAGTAAAGAAGAAAGTTATGATCCAGGAATACTTTATGAACCAAAAGAAGCATTATTTGCTTCTGAAAATGGGATACTTTTTTATCGTGTACTTCTAGAAAAAATAAAAAACAAACCAAAATTGATTGCTTTTGAAATAGGAGAAACACAAGGAAAAACGGTTGTAGAGTTAGCTAAAAAAAGATTTCCTAACGCTAAAATTACCATTGAAAAAGATTTATGCCATAAAGAACGTTACCTTTTTATAGAAAATTTGGATTAATTATTTTCAGATAATGCGCATAATATTTAATATAAAATGTATATTTTGTCGAACGAAACTTGACAATTGCCTCAACAATTTATAAAATAATAATAAGAGCTAATAACAAATCAGTCATTTTATAGTCATTTAAAAAGGGTAGAATGTTATTATTAAAGGAGTAAAAAGAAATGATCCAAATGATTTACTATATTTTATTTACCATAACATTATTATATGGCGTATATTTTGTAATAACAGGTTTATTTGCATTTAAACATGATGACATACCAAAAATTAGACCTTTTAGAGCACGAACCAAATTTGCCATTTTAATTGCCGCTAGAAATGAAGCACTTGTAATTGGGGACTTAATAAAAAGTTTAAAAGAACAAAATTACCCAGCTGAACTATTTGATATCTACTCCTTAATAAATAATTGTAGTGATAATACACTAGAAGTAGCAAAAAAAGCAGGGTCTAAAATTATTAATGTTACCGTTCCTTGTAAATCTAAAGGCGACGTATTAAAATTTACTTTTAATAAATTAAAGAAAAAGAATTACGATGCTTACATCATCTTTGATGCGGATAATATTGTTCATCCAGACTTTTTAAAACTAATGAACAACACTTACCTTTCAGGATACAAAGTCGCACAAGGAAGAAAAGACACCAAAAATATTTCTGATAATTGGTTAAGTTCTAGTTATGCATTATTCCATTACGTTCAAAATTTCTTTTTTAATAAATCCCGCATGAATTTAAATGCAGCATGTGCGATTAATGGAACAGGATTTATGGTAGCTAAGAGCATTATGGATGAAGGATTTGATCCCAAAACCGTAACAGAAGATATTGAGCTTTCTATTCAATGTGTATTAAAAGGTATTGATATCGCGTATGTTGAAGAAGCCATTACTTATGATGAACAGCCGACAAAATTTAATGATTCTTGGCATCAAAGAAGTCGTTGGAGTAAAGGAATTATTGAATGCAATCGTTTATATCGTAAACAACTATTAAAAAAATGGCTAAAAGATAAAGATTTTTCTTGTATTGATAAATTTATGTTTAGTATTGCACCATATGTTCAAACTTTATCCGTAATATTAACATTAATGCTAGGAGTATTCTATATCTTTGATATCGAGCTTAATGATATCTTCTCCTACTTCTTCTCTTTAGGACTAACATGCTTTATGATTGGTTACCTAATTGATGTAATTATCAATATGTTTATGATGATTTACTATAAAAGAGATTTATATGATAACTTACACGGAATCTTCTTTTTCCTAGTTTTTATGGCGACATGGATTCCAATTAACGTCATCTGTTTATTTAAAAAAGATTTAACTTGGGTACAAATTGAACATAACCGTAAATCGTCATTAGATGCATTATTAAACGAAAAATAAACAAAAGTGAATAAAAATTAAAAAAATAAGACATAATTATTTAGGTGAAAAAAATGAAAAAAATAATTATTGTCTTATTTTTATTTGTTTGTGTCTATTTAATTAAAAATAATAAAGAAGAATTTATCATCCCATCTAATGCTATTCGTTTTCGTGTCATCGCTAACAGTAATACATTTGAAGATCAAGCAACAAAGATGGAAATAAAAACAAACATCGAAAATATATTAAAAACTGATTTAATAAATGTTAACAATAAAACCGAAGCCGATAAAATATTAACTAGAAAAATTCCTGAAATTGAAACTATGCTAAAAGGCTACAATATGGATTATCATTTAAACTATGGTGACAATTATTTTCCTGAAAAAAAATATAAAGGCGTAAAATACCCCAGTGGAATTTATGAATCTCTAGTTGTTTCATTAGGAAGTGGTAAAGGAGAAAATTGGTGGTGTGTGCTCTACCCTCCCCTATGCTTAATGGATAATAAAGACACCAATTTAAGTAATGTGGAGTATACAACCTTTATTAAAGAATTATTTAATAAATATCAGTAATTTTTTTTAAAGGCCCTAATAAAATGAATTAGGGTGTTTTTTATGAAAGAAATAATAACATTAATAACGATAGCCATTGCTTTGAGCATGGATACCTTTTCACTATCTTTAGGAATCGGAACTACAAACCTCTCTTCAAAAAGATGTGTTCTCTTTTCAATATTAGTAGGAATAATGCACTTTTTTATGCCTCTATTAGGAATTTTTATTGGTGAAAAAATCGTCTCACTATTTGCCTTAAAAAGTAACTTTTTATTAGGAATAATCTTAATTTATCTAGGTATAACGATGGTTATTGAAATCATTCATCCAGATAAAAAAGAAAAAAAGATGAATTTTTTAAATATGTTTTTATTTGCTCTAGGCGTATCGATTGATTCCTTTTCTACAGGTCTAGGATTAAGTGCCATCACTTCAAACATCTGTTTAGCAACTTTTATTTTCTCTATAACAAGTTTTTCTTTCACCTATTTTGGATTAATTATTGGTAAATACGCCAGTGCTCTTTTAGGAATTTATGCCAATGTATTTGGAGCACTCCTATTGCTTGGTATAGGCTTATTTCATTTATGTATATAATATTAATTATGTTTAGATTTTTTTTCTTTTTCTAAAGTAATTTTAATATTATGCTTATTGCACATATCTATAAAATCATTTAAATACATTCTATTTCGTCCATTTTCAATGTTATTAATACTATCTCTACTTCTGTTTAAAGTTTTTCCAAAATCTGTTTGATTTAAATTTGACCATTCTCTAATAGTTTTAATAATTAATGTAGTTTTATAATCGTTAGCAATAATTTTCATGTTCCTCACCTTCTTGTATGCTAACATTGAATTAATAAAAATACTTAATATTGAGTATTGATTATACTCAAAAAATGTGATAGTATTTAATTATAATATGAGTATTAATGGTACTCAAAGGAGAAAACGATGGAATTAGAAAATTTTAAAAAAAACACAAAAAGGATTAAGATAATAATAAGCTCTATAATAGGAATAACACTAATAGTTGGAACAATAGCCCTATTTAAAACATTTGCCTTCTATGAAGAAAAGAAAGAATTTAATATTATAAAAGGAAGAGTCCCAGAATTTAGTAGAGAAGATATTCAATTATCTTATAGTATAAATGGTGAAGAAGGAACCAATGTTTTTCCAAATATAAATGATGGATTAATAGCTAATAGTGTAAGTTGTGAAAAAGGAGCTTCAGCCAAATGGAGTAATAGTTTATGGACATTAATAAATATAAATCCTAATGGAAATAAAAAAGTAAATTGTAGTGTGAATTTTGAAAATGGTAATCCAATTAATTTATATGAAAATGTAAGTATTGGAGATTATGTAAGCTATATTCCTATATTAAAAAATTATGCAATAACAAGAACTCAAACTGGATATGAACTGGAGCAAATAATCCCGAGTGAACTAACTTTATGGCGAGTGGTTCAAAAAAATACTGATGGAAGTATCGATTTAGTTTCAGAATACACATCAAGTAGTGCTATTCGTATTAGAGGAAAAGAAGGATATAAAAATTATATAGGAACATTAAATAGAAGAGCCAATAGTTATGAAACACCTGGAATAACAGATAGTTCAAGATATATAGGTTAGGATGGACAAACAGAATTTATAACTGATGAAACAGCTTTAAATAGTACAACAGTGCCCTGGCCAAACAGTTCAAATATAAATGCTACCAGTACCGAAACAAAATATTGGATAGCCAATCGTAGATTCCATTATACCAATGATAGCAAATGGGAATTTAATGTGCGTTACGCTGATCCGAAAGATGATACGGTCTATGGAGTAGGTCTGTATGTATACAATGAGAGTTTAACCGATGTAATCTATACCAGTTTTCTACGTCCAATAGTGACTTTAAAATCAGGAATTCAAGCAAGGAATGGAAATGGCTCCAATGAAAATCCATGGAAAGTAAATTAAATAATATTATCAGAGAGATTGACATACACTTATTTACTGTTAATTGTAAAAATGTGTATGTTTTTTTGCAAGTGTCTAGAGTAACAATTAAACATTGACAAACATATAATTAGATAATATATTAAAATTAAATAAAAAGGAACGTGAGTTTATGGAAAAAATAATTATAGAGGGTCAAAGAGAATTATCAGGCGTTATAGAGATAAACGGAGCAAAAAACAGTGCTGTTGCCCTTTTACCAGCCGCTATTTTAAGTGATGAAGAAACCGTAATAAACAAAATACCAAATATTACAGATATAACCGTATTAAAAGAAATTATTGAATTATTAAACGGAAAAGTATTAGAAAATAAAGGCCAAATGATCATTGATTCTCATGAGATTATAAATACAACTATACCTGAAGCCTTATCAAACAAACTAAGAGCCTCCTATTATTTTATGGGAGCTTTACTAGCCAAATTTAAACATGTTGAAATTTATTTTCCTGGAGGATGCAATTTTGGAGCAAGACAAATTGACTTTCATTTAAAAGGCTTTGAAAGCCTCGGAGCTACAATTAGTCTTGAAGGAGAAAAATACATTATTGATGCTAAGGAACTCATAGGATCAGAAATAAACCTTGATTTTCCAAGCTGTGGAGCAACAATAAATATTATGCTTGCAGCCACTAAAGCAAAAGGAACAACAGTTATTAAAAATGCCGCTAAAGAACCTGAAATAGTTAACGTGGCCGAATTTTTAAAAAATATGGGAGCAAAAATTACTGGAGCGGGTACGGAAACCATTACTATAACAGGTGTAGAACATTTAGGTAAAGCATCAATAGACGTGATTCCCGATCGCATCGAAGCCGGAACGTATATCATTGCTGGAGCCTTATTAGGGAACAATTTAAAAATTACCAATATCATTCCAGAACACATAGAAGCCTTATTAATGAAGCTCAAACAAATGAACGTAGAATTTACCATAAATAAAAATGAAATCTTAATTAATAAATCTGAAAATTTAAAACCCATAGACATAAAAACAGAAGTCTTTCCTGGATTTCCAACTGATTTAGCCCAGCCCATTTGTGTTTTACTTTCCCATGCAAAGGGTGTTTCGAACTTAGAAGAAACCATTTATGAAAAAAGAATGGGACATGTTGAATACTTAAATAAAATGGGAGCATCCATCGAAATCGACAATAATAAAGAAATAATCAATGGTCCTATAAAATTTAAAGGACAAGAAGTTCAAGCAAGCGACTTAAGAGCTGGGGCTACCCTTTTCTTAGCTGCTCTAACCGCCGAAGGAACAACAACCATCACAAACATTCAATATATTTTAAGAGGATACGATAAATTAGTCATGAAATTATCAAATGTAGGTGCTAAAATTAGTATAAAAGAAATAGAATAGTAGTACAAAACTACTATTTTTATTTGGGGGTAAAATGAAATATAAAATATTGACGATTATTCTATTAGGTACAGTACTAACATCTATCATTTATGTAACAACTAGAGAAGAAAAGAAAAATATTTTAGCCATTGGGGATGGATTATCAAGTGGCATGACCGCTTTAAACGTAAACGGCTACAATTATAACGACTATTTATTTGATGACTTAAAAAAAGAACAAAAATTAAAAAATTATTATCACTTTCATGAAGTAGATGAAACAGCGAGTTCGCTCTTAAATAAAATAAACAACAATATCCCACTAAATTCAAAAATAACCATTAAACAGGCCATAAAAGAAGCGTCTATCCTTACGCTCCATATAGGAATGGATGAACTCAATAACTACGCCCGTAAACATTATTTAGACACAACAAAAATAAACGCTTACTTAAATAAATGTGAAGAAATCATGAAAACAATTTCGCAATTAAATAATAAAAAAGTATTTCTTATTAGTCTTTACTCTACTCACTTAATAAATAGAAATAAAATAGAAAAAATCAATCAGGAACTAAAACGCTTATCAGAAAAATACAACTTTACTTATATAGATATCATAGAAATAACCCATAATAGCGATTTCTTTACATTAAAAAAGAATTACTATCCTAATTATAAAGGACAAGAATACATTTATAAAGCCATTCAAAAAGAATTAGAGGTAAAAACACTAAAAATATATTAAAAAAAGTAACTAATTTTTAGTTACTCTGAAAGTAAAACCAAAATGGTTCCATTTCGTATATCCGTATTTAAAAGTAAATCATCAGGAGAATATTGATGTCCAGTACGTGCATTAAATAAAAGATTACTTGTAGATTTAACAAATTCATAACTTGTAAATTCAGTAATGGTTGTATTTAATAAATTAATAATGTTTCCAATTTTTTTATTAGCAGGTAAAAACAAATCATAAGTTTGATCCACTTCAGGAACAACAAGTTTTACTAAAACTTTATTCTTAATAAAAATCACTTCTCTCTAACGTACCAATACATTTCATCATTTGATACTCTTCATCGTTAACAAGATAACTTAAACCTTGGAAATCTTCGTTAACATCACTAGGTCCAAGATTAGGGATTTCAATAGCTTTTTGGCTATCAATTCCCTTCCCTATCCAGATTCCATTTTTATTATTGACATTTTTAGAATACCAATCTTCTTTCATAATTCTCTTATAAGAAGAATAATTATCAGCAAACACAAAATAACTATTTGGATACTCACTTAAATGATTAAAAATAGTAAATAAATGGTTGACACCTTCATCTAAAACTTTATCATAAATATAGCCAATTCCAATCAGTAAATAAACTTTTTTATTTCCATTTCCATCGCCATTTGTAATGCTTTTCAACTTTTCAGTAAAATTATTATTTGTATAATTGATACCACTATTAATACCAATATTACCCATAAAATCAATAATTTCCATTTTTATGTTTGGAACGGAAGACAAAATTGATAAAAAGTGATTAATAAAATCATTTTCTACTAAAAGATTATTTCCTATAATTTGAGAAATTTGATTTTTAATTAAGTCGAATTTACAAATAGAAGCATCGTAAATATTAATCCCAATAGGAACATTTGTGAAACTATCTATATAGCCAGATAAAGAATCTACAGTAACCGACTCAGGGATGACAGGAATGGCCTTCGCTTTAGAATAATTTAATTTTTCAAAAGAAGACTTAATCACTTGATTAATTTGATCCTTTAAATAAATGAAACAAGTTTGAAATTCATAAGCCGTTTTATCAACAGAAACAATTCCTCGACCATAATATTTAGAAGGTGTCAAACCATGTGGAGCATTTAAATAAAATTGATAATCGAAAGAATCGGCAAGTTGCATCGCAATTTTATTAGGGAACGCTTGATTAATTTTAGAAATTACAGAAGCTGGACCAAAAGCAGTCATCATAAACACGATACCATATTTAGAACTTTCACGGATAATGTGAGCTAAGAAATCATCATAAGAACCATAATTTTCAATAAAGGACTCATAGCCATTTAAAATAATTAAAAGTAAAGGTAATTTTTCTTCATTCGTCTCTACATAGGTAGCATAACTTCCCCCATGACTTGAAAATAAATCTTTTCTTCGATTCATTTCTCGCTCAAGCATTAAGAATAAGCTTTTAACTTTGTTTTTATCTTCAGCGAAAACAACATCCCCAACTTGGGGAGCACTATTAAAAATTTTTAATATTTCTGAACCAAAATCTAAGATATAGATATTTACTTCTTCTGTAGTATGATAAGCACAAATAGAATAAAGCAAAGTCATAATAAGATTTTCTTTGCCACTTCCAGGAGTACCATAAATAATTAAATTTCCATCATTTGTAAAATCCATGGTTAACAATTTTTGTAATTGTTCAGTAGGTAAATCATATTCACCAATTACAGGATTAATAGAATAAGGTTTGGTTTGATAATTGTATTTTTTTATGGTATTAGATAAATAAATTTCTTTAGGAATATTAGGCAACCATAGTTGACGAAAAGGAATGGATTCTCTTTTAGCAAGGTCGTATAAATTTTTAACGATATTGGTAAGTTGGTCTCCATAATTAATGGTATTCGCAACTTTAACTAAATCGTTGACTTGTTGAATGAGATTACCATTATTATCGATAAAATAAATATTATCATCTACTGTTTTTTCAACACGATCTTGTGGGATATATTTTGCTCCTGACCAAGCCGATTGACCTAATTCAAAAAGTTCATTATATCCAACTTGTAAATAAAATCTTCCTGTTTCTTTTAAACTCGCCGCATCGTCTCTCTTTAAAAGCTCCATACTGTCTTCACTTGTTTGTACTTTTAAACAAACTTTAAATTTCGAATTGGCCCAAATTTGATCATCAACAACACCCGTTGGTTTCTGAGTAGCAAGAATAAGATGCACCCCTAAAGAACGTCCAATACGTGCCGTAGAAATAAGTTCCTCCATAAAATCAGGTTGCTGTGCCTTCAACTCCGCAAACTCATCACTAATAATAAACAAATGTGAAATCGGTTCTTTTACTTTACCATTACGATAAAACTTTTGGTATTTATAAATATCAACTGTACTTTCACCTAAAGCATCACGTGCTTCATTAAACATTCTTTGTCTTCTTTTAAGCTCACTATTGATACTGACAAGGGTACGATTCATTTCACCGGTATCTAAGTTAGTAATCGTTCCTACTAAATGAGGAATCTTAACCTGTGTTTCCCTATTTTCAAAAGCACCAGCAAGGCCCCCACCCTTATAATCAATAAGAACAAATTGTACTTCATCAGGATGATAATTAACGGCCATGGATAAAATGTAAGTAATAATAAATTCCGATTTACCACTACCAGTAGAACCAGCGATCAGTCCATGCGGACCATGATATTTTTCATGTAAGTCTAAATCAAATAATTTTCCATCCGGATGAACCCCAACTGGAGCACTTAGGCTTATCGTTGGATCATTTTTTTCCCAGCGATTTAAAATATTCAATTGATCCACTTTTCCAACGTTATACATCTCTAAAAATTGTAAAGTGGTAGGAAGTTGATTCATCATTGAAGTTGAACTAACTGGTATATTTCCAATAACTAAAGAACACTGACTGATGTCTCCTTCAAAATAATCTGGCGTAAAATTTCTTTGTTCATGACTTAAATCTTTTTCATAAATTCCAGCACTATTAGAAGTATATTGAACAAATTTATTAAAACGACTAGGAATATTTTTTAAAGTTGGTTCAATCATCATAAGAGAAAAACCAAAATTAGCGGTATCATTTAAAAGTTTATCAATAATTCCAAAATTCTTAGCTTGAATATAATTATCAGTAATAATTAAATAATACTCTTCAAATTTCTTGTAAGTTGTATCTTTTTGATTTTCAAAATTATTTTCTTGTTCATTATACTTTGTTTTGCTTAATCGTTCATTATAGATGCCTTCTAAATACGAAGAGACTTGTTTCATTTCTAACTCATTGGTAGCGAAAAAACGAGTAGTATTATCCACACTTCTTGAATGAGGAAGATATTTAAGATATTCCCATTGTTGAATTTTCGTTTCTTCAGTAAGAATAATAATCTTTAAATCAATGCCGCTATAAAGAGTAATAAGTTGTAATAAAAGAGTGTGAATGATTTGCTCTCTTTTTAAGCAATCATCACTAATAATAATAGGTAAAATTTTATTATTAATTAAAGAAATAGTAACAGGGACATCTTGTAAAATGAATTTTTCATTCATAAGTTTTCTTACTTCATCTCTTAAATTATCATCTTCTAAATTAAAATCATTAATCATAGAATGAACTGAAATGTGAGCTTTACAATTTCCAAGCCCTAAACGAAGCGTTAAAAAATCATTATCCGTAATTTCTCGACTCCATATTTTGTTGGTACGATTCTTTATCGCTTGAACAAGTTCAGTAGGACTTAAATTATTTTGAATAAGAACACTTTTTTCTTTAGCCATGGCTTCATTAATAAGAATTCGCTTGCTTTGTAAATAAGCCAAATACTTTTCTTGGCGTTTTGTTTCGTTAGTTTTGATTTTATTTTTTTGATATTTATCCAACATAAGTGGAAAACAAATGCATCCTGCAATCATCGAAACACATAAAGTAAGTTCGGTAATCGCCCCAACAACAGTACTCTTACCAGACATTACGCTAAATAAAGCAACCATTCCCGTAACAGAAGAAGAAACGCCCATCATTACTGTTGCACCTAAAGTAAGCATAGCTGGAGGACCATCGTCTTTTATAGGTTCGGGGGGGATGTCAATTTCGACCTCTAACCCATCAAAAGTAGCTTTTAACCGTGGGGTATGAAAAAAAACTTGATTATCATTATAAAGAGAAGCATATTTTTCAAAACCTACTACAGGGTTGTAAAGATTGCCCTGACCAAAAGTATTTAGCTTTTGATAATTAGGTAAATGTATTTGAATTAAATTGTTTAAATCATTTGTTAAAAGGAAAGTATCCATCCAAATAATTTTCAATCCATCCACAAATATAACGTCTCCACGAGTAAGTAAACAGGAAGTAACTCGATTGCCATTAATATAAGTAATACCATTTCCTTCACTTTTGAAATACCAACTGGCTTCTTTTTTTTCTATAGTAAAATGTAAAATTCCAACCTCTACACTATTATAAACGATATCATTATTTTCCTTTCCAAGTGTAAGTTTAGATTTATCAATAATTGAATAGCTATGGTATTTCATTGGAACATCAAAACAATACATTTTGATTTTTTCATCAATATCATCAAATTTTATATCGTAAAAATTTAAATTTTTTAAAACATCATTAGGAAGAGAAGAAAGACCTTTTCTTATAATAAAATCTTGAGTTTCACGAATCACCCAATTTCCATTTTCTGCTGAGAGAATAATGTTTTCTAAAACACCCTCTTTTGATTCATAATTAATTAAAAAAGTATCTTCAATTTTCTCTGGTAACAAATATTGATTTACTCTTGTTTCATCTGCAACAAATACTTTCATTTGAATACCCCTATTCTTAAAAATATTTTAACATAGCGATTATTTTTAATCAATTATAAGAATAAATAGAATCTTTAAATTCCAACAGATAAATGAAAACAATAAAAAATCAATGAAATGGTTAGTATTTATTCATATTTTAAATGTTTTATGTTATAATATTTGCCATGGAAGGTGAATACTACATGGGATTTTTTAGAAAATTAATAGATTCAGAATATAAAGAATTAAAAAGATTTGAAAGCATCGCTGATAAAATTGTAGCATTGGAAAATGAAATGGCGGTTTTATCAGATAAAGAGTTAAAAGAAAAAACAGAAGAATTTAAAAAAGAATTAGAGAATGGCAAAACGATTGAAGACATTATAATTCCAGCTTTTGCTGTAGTGCGAGAGGCAGCGAGTCGAGTAATTGGACTTAAGCCATTTTATGTTCAAATTTTAGGTGGTTTAGCGATTCATTATGGAAACATTGCTGAAATGAAAACTGGTGAAGGTAAAACTTTAGTAGCAACACTACCCGCTTATTTAAACGCTTTAACAGGAAAAGGTGTTCATATCGTTACCGTAAATGAATTCTTAGCGAAACGTGACTCAGAATGGATGGGTGAGGTTTTTAAATTTTTAGGTTTAACCGTTGGTCTGAATTTAAATGGTTTATCCGCCAAAGAGAAAAAAGAAGCTTACGCTTGTGATGTTTTATATTCCACAAATAACGAAATTGGATTTGATTATTTAAGAGATAATATGGTCGTACATGCGGAAGAACGCGTTCAAAGACCGCTTCATTTTTGTATTGTCGATGAAGTCGATTCCATTTTAATTGATGAAGCAAGAACTCCGCTTATTATTTCTGGAGGTCAAGCAAATTCAAATAGTTTATATGTGGACGCGGATCGTTCAGTTAAAAATTTAATCAATGAAGAAGATTACACGATTGATGAAAAAGTAAAAAATGTTTCTTTAACTGAAGAAGGAAGTAAAAAAATTGAAAAGTTCTTTAAAGTCTCAAATTTATACGATTTGAACAATACAAACTTAGTTCATCATGTTAATCAAGCCTTAAAAGCAAATTATGCTTTTAAAAAAGACATTGATTATGTAGTAAATAATGGTGAAGTCATTATTGTTGATCAATTTACAGGACGTCTAATGCAAGGAAGACAATACAGTGATGGGCTCCATCAAGCTATTGAAGCCAAAGAAAAAGTAAACATTAATGTTGAAACCAAAACGATGGCAACCATTACATTTCAAAATTTATTTAGAATGTATGAAAAATTGTCAGGAATGACTGGAACAGCCAAAACTGAAGAAGAAGAATTTAGAAATATATATAATATGTATGTTATCTGTATTCCTACAAATAAACCTATTGCTAGAGTCGATTTACCAGACTTAGTCTATGCCAATATGGCTGGGAAATATAAAGCAATCGTAAATTCAATTAAAGAAATTCATGCTTCTGGGCAACCAATCTTAGTTGGTACAATATCTGTAGAAGCGAATGAACATTTAAGCAAACTTTTGACAAAAGCTGGATTAAAACATGAAGTTTTAAACGCTAAAAATCACGAAAGAGAAGCAGAAATCATTGCTAAAGCGGGTTCTAAAGGCGCTATAACCATTGCAACAAACATGGCTGGACGTGGAACCGATATTAAATTAACACCAGAAACCGTAGAACTAGGAGGGCTTTACGTTATTGGAACTGAAAGACATGAATCTCGTCGTATTGACAACCAATTACGAGGACGTAGTGGTCGTCAAGGAGACATAGGTACAAGTCAATTCTTTGTTTCCTTTGATGACGATTTAATGCGTATGTTTGGAACCGATCGAATTAAAAGTATTGTAACCAGTTTAGGAATGAGTGAGGATCAAGCCATTCGTTCTAAAGCGATTACAAGAAGTATCGAAACGGCTCAAAAGAAGGTAGAAGGCAATAACTTTGATATGCGTAAATCCTTATTAGATTATGACAATGTTGTAAACGAACAAAGAACAATCATTTATGATAGAAGAAATGAAATATTAGATAATGAAAATATTCACGAAAGTATCATTGAAATTTTTAAAAATACGATTTCAGATTTAGTAGATAATCATATCGAACCAGAAGGCTATTTGACAGAAGAAGACAAAAGTGAAATTATTGAAGCAGTAAATACTAATTATATTAAAAAAGAAAACTTAAAAGTAGAAGATATTAAAGATAAAAAGGATGAAGAAATTAAAGAATTTTTATCGAATCGAATTTTATCGGATTATGAAGAAAAAATAAGTGTTGCTCCTAATTTTCAAGAATTTGAAAGAGCTATTTCTTTAAGGATTATAGACTCTTTATGGGTGGATCATATAAGTATGATGGAGCATTTAAAAGAAGGAATTATGTTACGCGGCTATGGTCAAGTAAATCCATTACAAGCTTATACCATGGAAGGTTTTGACTTGTTTGAAAATTTACTAGACAAAATAGAGGCAAATATTTCAGAATTCCTACTTAAAGCGAATATAGAACAAAATACAGAAAGAAAACAAACGACAATTGGCGTTGCCAAAGATGGAAAAGAAAAAGTGAAACAAACTCCTAAAAAAAATGATAAGAAAATAGGCCGTAACGATTCCTGTCCTTGTGGTTCGGGAAAGAAGTATAAGCAATGTTGTGGTAAATAACAATTTTTATAAGGAATTAAGGAATCTGATAAAATTAAAACTAATAGCGAAATTCACATTTGTTTCCATGAATTGAGATAATAATAAATAAAGGAATGTTAAAATAGATGAAATGCTAACATTTCTTTTTATTTTTTAGAGAATTTTAATTAGATTATATCATTTAAAATGAACTTGTTAATTCTTTTAAGAAATTCAACCCTTAAATACCCTAACAATTATATAAAATGAAACGATAATTTTTAGTAGTATCATTGTTTAATAAGCTAAATAATAGTATAATAAGTTCAGTTAGCTAATAAATGAAATAAATTTAAGGAGCAGCAAAAATGAAGGATAAATTATTAGAAAGAGGAGATATTTTATGGTACATCTAGTATATTGTGATGATAAATCTAAAGAATTAAATAAAATATTGGATGGTAGTAAAACGATGATTATAAGAGGAGCAGCAGGAAGAAAAATTCCACACAGCCGAGTATTTAAAGATGAAATATTATATTTTATGGAAAAAGGGACCAAAAAAATAACAGCCAAAGCAGTTGTAGAAGAAGTTCAAAATTTTATTAAATTATCTGAAGAGGAAATAACAAAAACGATTGAAGAAAACAATAATAAACTACAATTAACAGATAAACAAAAAGAAAGATGGCATAAAAAATGTTTATGTTTAATTGAATTTAAAAATGTTGAGGAAATAACACCTTTAGACTTTGATCATCAAGGTAATATGGATGACTGGCTAATTATAGAAAAAATAGAAGATGTTGTTGTTGGGACAAGCATTCCTTACAACTATGAAAAATCAAGATTTTAGGAGTTAGTAATATGACAATGTGGAATCCGTGGCGAGGTTGTAAAAAATGTAGTGATGGCTGTTTACATTGTTATATTCATAAAGGAGATTTAAAAAGAAAGATAAATACTAATGAAATTATCAAAACAAAAGATTTTAAAAAGCCAATTGAAAAATTAAAGAACGGCAATTATAAAATGAAATCTGGAATGGTTTATTTATGTTTTTCTACTGACTTTTTAATTGAAGAAGCAGATGAATGGCGTGACGAATGTTGGCAAATGATAAAGAAGCGAAAAGATTGTACTTTCTTATTTTTAACAAAAAGAATAGATAGATTTATGAATTGCATTCCAAATGATTGGAATGAAGGCTATGATAATGTAGTAGTCTGTTGTACAATTGAAAATCAAAAAAATGCGGATTATAAATTATCTATATTTGAGTGTTTACAAATAAAACATAAATGTATTACAGCACAACCATTATTAGAAAATATAAATATAGAAAAATATCTTGATAATATAGAACTTGTTGTAGTCGGTGGTGAATCGGATATAAATGCTAGACCCCTAGAATTTGATTGGGTGTTAAATATTAGAGAACAATGTATAAGAAAAAATGTTAATTTTGAATTTAGACAATGTGGGACTTATTTTATAAAAAATGGGAAACAATTCAAATTACAAACAAAAGACTTAACTAAACAAGCAAAATTAGCAAATATTGATTATAAAAACATTAGTTAAATATGAACGACTAATATTATGTAATGAGAATATTTTTAATCACAATAATTGTTTATGCAAATAAAATAGAAACAGAAAAATGTGCTAAAGAAATAAATAAGCGTAGAAATTGCAATATTAAAATTAATTGGCAGACATCCCCTAAAACATTGCTTACCGCATTTTTGTGAAATAATGAGTGGTATCCCAACTCCAGTAAGTGAATGTGATGAAGTAAAATGGTTTAAACCTGAAGAAATAAAAGAAATGACTTTAGCCTATGACCATAAACAAATGTTAAATGACTTAAATTTAATTTAAGAAATAAAAGAACTTAATAGCACAAAGCTATTTTTTTATGACAATATTGACAAAAACTAATTCGATTAGTTATAATGTATGTGTGATTAGTTGGAGGAAATATGCCTAAAAATATTAAAAATGAGCAAGTAATTGAAATGGCCGCAAAGATTGCTAATAAAATAGGTTTAAGTAACCTTACATTAAAACAAATTGCTGAAGAGTTAAAGATTAAATCACCATCTTTATATAATCATATTTCTAGTTTGGAAGACATAAAAGTCAAATTAATGATTTATGGGTGGAAGCAAATAGAAGAAAAAATGCTTGAATCGGCAGTAGGTGTATCAGGATACGAAGCTTTAAAAAATATGTGTTATGCATTTTATAACTACGCTATATCGAATCAAGGGGTTTTTAATGCTATGCTATGGTACAACAAATATGAGAGTCCAGAAGCCCAAAACTCCACCAAAAAATTATTTGAAGCCTTATTTAAAATCTTATCTTCTTTAAGAATAAACGAAGAGAACATCCATCATCTAATAAGAACACTTAGAAGCTTTTTAGAAGGTTTTTCTTTACTAGTCAACAATAATGCTTTTGGAAATTCCATATCAATAAAAGAGAGTTTTGAGCTTTCGCTAGAAATTATAATTAATGGTATTAAATCATTAGAAGGAGTAAAATAAAATGAACGATTACATTAACTTAACATTAGAAAATATTGAAAAAGAACACATTTGTTGTGCAATCGGAGATAAAAAACATCAAAATGGCGTTGACTGTAAAAAAGAATGGATTAAAAATAAACTGAGTGATGGGCATGTATTTAGAAAACTAAATGCTAGAGGTAAGACTTTTATAGAATATGAACCCATCGAAACCGCTTGGGTACCTATAAATGGAAAAAATTATGAATACATTTATTGTCTATGGGTGGCTGGAAGTTTTAAAGGCAAAGGCATAGCTAATGAACTATTAGAATACGCAATAAAAGATGCAAAAGAAAAAAGCATGAGTGGAATATGTACCCTAACTTCTAAAAAAAAGAAACCATTCATTGGAGAAAAGAATTTTTTTCTTCATTATGGATTTAAAGTAGTCGACGCTATTGGAGATTACGAATTATTAGCATTACAATTCGATAAAAGTGAAACCCCTTCATTTAGTGCTAAGGCACGAGCTATGAAAATAGATAATGAAAATTTTACAATCTATTATAGTAACGAATGTCCTTATGTAGAATACGAAGTAAAAGAATTATCTGAATATGCAAAAGAAAAAGATATCAAAATAGACTTTATTAAAATTGATACTTTAGAAAAAGCCAAAAATGCTCCTTGTGTGTTTAATAATTGGGCCAATTTCTATAAAGGAAAATTTATTTCAAATACAATATTAAATGCTAATTCTTTTGAAAAACTGATGAAGGAATAAATGGAATTTCTAAAAGCAAAAACCATTCTTACAAAAGTAAAATATGGTAAAGATTGGTATGGCATCGATTACAATATGAATTTATACAGAGGGTGTTCCCATGGATGTATCTATTGTGACAGTAGAAGTCAGTGTTATCATATAGAAAACTTTGATTCAGTTAAAGGAAAAGAGAATGCTTTATTTATTTTAGAAAAAGAATTATCCGGTAAAAAAGAAAAAGGAGTCATAGGGATCGGTTCAATGTCTGATCCCTATAATCCCTTAGAACTAGAATACGAGCAAACAAGAGGGGCATTAAAACTTATATTAAAATATGGATTTGGTGTTTCGATTGATACAAAAAGTGATTTGATTTTAAGGGATATAGACTTATTAAAAAAGATAAACGAAAACAATAATGTCATAGTTAAATTTACAATTACTACGCCAAAAGATGAACTATCTAAAAAAATAGAACCTCATGTTTGCATGACTTCCAAAAGATTAGAAGCCATTAAAAAACTGAGTGATAAGGGTATTTTCGTAGGAATAATGATGAATCCTGTTTTGCCTTTTTTAACAGCTAAAGAAGAGGATATAAAAGAATTAGTCAAACTTGCTTATGAGCATGGTGCAAAATTCATTCATACCTTTATGAGCATGACTTTAAGAGAAAATCAAAGAGACTATTATTTTCAAAAATTAGATAAGCACTTTTTTGGTTTAAAAGAAAAATATCAGAAATTTTATGGAAATAGATACAATTGTCCTATACCAAACAGTAAAAAAATATACAAAATATTTATAAAAGAATGCCAAAAATATGGTATTTTATATGATATGACTGAGATTATCCAAACATATAAAAAAGAAAGAAAAGAAAGTGAACAACTGTCTTTATTTTAAATCAAAAGAAAATTTATATTTTCTTTTAAAAGAATGAAAAAAAACAAAAAAACTATGTAAAAAAATATTTATAATGTATAATAAAATTCATAAAGGAGTATTTATGGAAAAACAAAATTTAACATTAAGTTGCTTAAAAGAAGAGATAAGGGTTTTTAGAAAAAATGAAAATGCTACTTATGATATTTTTGCACTATATAAATATTTAGTAGAAAGTAAAAGAGTCGAAGATAGCATTGGAACGATATTAGTAGAAAAAGTAATTAGTGACTTAGAAGATGAAGAAGTGACAGTTTCTCTTAAAGCCGAGAATATTGGTGATTTTTTAGATAAAATAAAATGGGAGCAAAAAGAAAGAATAAGGTGTAAGTTTCAAAATGTGGAAGAATGTTACGAAATACTTAATTCTTTTAAAGGTTCTTCTAAAGAAAGTATGGCAATAAGGGATTTAAATTGTATGGTAGGTGAGCCAATATATTCTAATTTTAATTTAATTCATACTGTTTTTTCGAGATCAACCGATTTTACTTATCAATTTTTAACTTCTAATATTGAACTATCAAAAAGAACAGATATGTTCATTTTGGTTTTACAATGCTATAATTGGACTAATTTTTATGATTTCATTTCAAAGTGTTGTGAGAAACAACCAAAAATAGAAGAAATTATCGAAGAAATAAACAAAAATAGAAAAAATACTTTAAAACAATTATTTGAGCATTTAGTTAGTAAAGGAAAATTGGAATTAATTGAAAATCTAACTTTTATAGGGTTAAACTTTAATTTGTGTTTTTGGGATTATTTTAAAGAACAAGATGAAAAAAGAATTTCTGCAGTAGGATATATGGTATTTCACGAAAAACAAGTGAGTTCGTTTAAAACGCTTTATGAAAACGAAACTTATTTACAAGTTCCAAAATCTATTCGCGAAAATGATGATTTCTTAGTCTTAGAAATGCTATATATAGAAAATATAATCAATAAATTATTAAAATTAAAAAACTTTGAAATAACAGAGGAAAAAGTAAGAAAAATTGCTGATAGAGTTCATAAATCAAGAGTTTCTATGAATGCTACAACTAAATATAATATCGATTATTTAGAAGGTGGCTTAAAAGGCATGCGAGAGGTAGATAAGGAAATAACAGAAACTATTATTCGTAAAGCAAAGAACAAAGAAGAATATAAAAGATTCAAAGAATATGCCTCTATTTATGAATGCATTGCTGGAGTCGATAATGAATTAGAAAGATTAAAAAGAAGTCAAAATAAAAAAGAAAAAGAGAGAAAAGACTTAGAAGCAAAAAGAAAAGAATTTTCTACTTTGTTATTTAATTTAAGCGAATATACTTTAGATAACTTCCCTGCTAGAAGATTAATAAAAGAGATTCCAAAAAATTAATGCAATAATTTAAATAAAAAAAGTAAATAGAAAGAAACTAAAAAGGTGAGAAAATGTCTTACAATATTAAAGTACAAAAATTTAATTCAAGAGAAATAAACGAAATTCCCTATGAAGAATTAATAGAGCTAATAAAAAGTTTATCTACAGAAGAAAAAATAGAACTTGCAAACAGTATAGGTTATCCCGTTTTTACAAGAATGTGTATGGGTACTTTAAAACATGACTTTGTCTTATTACAAGATGGTGCGGCCATTATAATAGAAAATGAAAAAGGGAAATATTATTACAAAGTCGAGCAGACCGAGATAAATGGGGCTTACCTGGTGGATGTCAAAACTTAGGAGAACGATTTGAAGAAACTATCATAAGAGAAACAAAAGAAGAAACCAATCTCGATATTTTAGAAAGTGATTTATAATTAATTGCTCCAGTATCAGGTCTTTCTAGACAGAACAGTTATCCTAATGGAGACGTAGTTATTAATAACACCATGCTCTATTATACAAATAAATACACAGGGGAACTTAAATGGGATGAAGAATCCAAAAAAATGAAATTTTTTCCCTTATCAAATTTACCAAAAAATCAAAATGACCCCGATTTAATTAATCGTTACATTGAATCAAAGAAAGGAATGATTTAAAAATGAAAAATAAAGTTGTTTTAATTGGCTGTGGAAATGTGGGAATGGCCTATGCGTATTCCTTAATCAATCAAAAAACATTTGTTAAAGAATTAGTTTTAATAGATAGGAATTTTGAAAAAGCAAGTGGAGAAGCTTTAGATCTAAATCATTGTACAGAATTTGCGAACAGTAAAATTAAAGTAAGAGTAGGAAATTATGAAGAATGCGAAGATGCAAGTCTTATTGTCATAGCTGCAGGAGCCAATCAAGAAGTAGGAGAAACAAGAATGGATCTCATTCATAAAAATAGTATCATCTTTAAATCCATTATTGATAATATTACCAAAACAAATTTTAAAGGCATCTATTTAGTAGCAACCAATCCATTAGATGTGATGACTTACTTAACCTTAAAATATTCTAAGGCAACCCCTAATAAAGTAATTGGATCAGGGACAACTTTAGATACTGCAAGACTTCGTTATTTATTAAGTGAAAAAGTGAACGTTAACCCAAATAACATTGAAGCGTATGTCATTGGTGAACATGGTGATTCTGAATTTATTCCTTGGAGTAATGCATCAATTGGTCTAAAAAATATAAATGAATTTCTAAATAAAGAAGAATTAGAAAAAATAGAAGAAGAAGTAAGAAACTCCGCCTATGAAATAATCAAGAAAAAAGGAGCCACCGCTTATGGAATAGGCATTTGTTTAACGAGTATTACGAATGCCATATTAGAAGACCAAAATTCGATTTTATCGGTTTCCTCTTATGATAAAGAAAACGACGTATGCATTTCAACACCAGCTATTGTCAATAAAAATGGGGTTCAAGAAAAATTATTTATTCCCTTAAATGAAGAAGAAAAACAAAAACTGATTCAATCCATCAACATCATAAAAGAGGCGGTGAGAGAGATTAATGAAACAACGAATTGAGAATTTTTATAAACAAGAAGTATTAATATGTTTCACAAAAAAGACAATCCTTTTAGTTTTGTCACAACAAAAATAGACATTACAAACATTTATAAACTGTGTCAGGAAAAAAACATATTTATGCTACAATGGGTTTTTACTTATGCTTGGCTCTAAATGAGGTCGACGAATTTAAATACCGTTATGAAGAAAATAAGTTTTATAAGTACGATAAAATAAGTCCCAGTTATACGGAGCAATACAGTGATGGAACGATTGGGTTCTTTACCGTTCCTTTTAAAAGTGATTATGAAACCTTTATAAAAGACTACGTCAAAATAAAAGATAAATTTTTAAAACGTGACTATGAGGAAAAAGAACAACAAGATGTAGTATGGCTCTCTTGTGAACCTTGGTTTAATTTTACAAGTGTCGTGAGCCCTTATGAAAAAGATCTCACTATTCCTCAATTAATTTGGGACAAATTTATATTTATAGAGGATCGTGTTTATACCAACTTGATGATTATGAGTCATCATGGCTTTGTTGATGAATCACATATTGGTAAATTTCTAAACTCTTTAACACATTTAATCGAGAATATAAACCTATAAAATAAGAAGAAAAGTAATGAATTCAAAACTGATATTTAGGATAGTGCTCTATTTATCAGTTTTTATTATATTTATATCTCAATTTAAATTCTTTTCTTGTTTAATAAATAACGCTTCTCTTAGTAGAGAATGTGGGATATCAGATCTACTCTCGCCTTTAAAGGAGCGCGGACTCGTAATTCCTGGGTAAAACCGTTATCTTCAAACTAAAAAAACACACGTTGTACGTGTGTGAATCGTAAAAGCCGTAGCGTAGTAGCTTCGGCATTTTTTTCCATTTTGATATAATGAAAATGGTCAGCCAACCAAATAAAAATCAAAAGGAGGAAAAAATGTCAAAAACAAAAATAAAGTCAGGAAAAGATATAGATGAAAGTTCCTTGTCCATATAAAATGAAATTGTATGTATCATGTAGTATTCATTCCTAAATATAGAAGAAAAGCAATATACGGAAAATTAAGAAGAGACATAGGGACGTATTTGAGAAGATTGTGCGAGTACAAAGGAGTGGAAATAATAGAAGCAAATGCCTGTATAGATCTTATACATATGTTATTGAAAATTCCACCTGCGCTTAATATATCACAATTTATGGGATATATGAAAGGCTAACTATTAAAAGTCAATAGTGGATTGTCAACACTTTTTTAGACAATATTTATAAGGACAATTGTAATCTGTAG
>CAJTYF010000017.1 GCA_910583945.1 uncultured Bacilli bacterium | reverse complement strand
CTTATTATAATCTGTCCTTTTCTTTTTTGTCTAATTTATTGTAACCAATCCATATATTATCATTAATAAGTTCAGCATTAGTATTTTCTAGATTACATAAAATTAGTAAATGTTTTAAATCAGTATAATCACGAATATTGCCTTTTAAATTCGGATTTTCTTCTCTCCATTCTTTTGCAGTCATACCAAATAATGCTACATTTAACACATCTGCTTCTTCTGCATAAATATATTGTTTTTGTTTTTCAGTTAATTTGGGTACGATATTTTCTTTAATAGAATCTGTATGGATATGATAATTAGTTTTTGCAAGCATTCTGTTAGCAGACCAATCAAGTTTGTGCTGATATGCTTCATTTTTCTTTAATCTTTCAAATTCTTGAATAACATATAATTTAAATTCTGGGGATAACCAACTTGCAAATTCCAAAGAAATATCACTTACTGCATAAGTCCCACCATTATTTCCTGATTTCGATATAATTCCTATTGCATTTGTTTCTTTAATCCACTTTTGTGGAGATATTTTAAATTTGTTACTACCAGCTTCGTTTTTAAACGCGTCGAATTCGACACCTTTAAAATCTTCATTATTTAATTTTTCCCATAAACCTAAATAAGCAATAACATCTTTATTTCTCATCCAATTCTGTATAGGATATCTAGGATCATCTTCGTCTGCATATCTTGCTAAATCAGTTAAAGATATATATTCCTTAGTTCCTATTCTTATTATGCTTATTTTACTCTCATTAACCTTAATTTCTGATTTAACTATTTCTTTGCTCACTAAAACCTCCTGATAAATAAATTTAATTTGTTTACTACAAATATATTATACAATAATTTAAAGCATATTAAAACTCGAATTTCTACAAATATAGAAGTTCGAGTTTCCTATCAATCTGGTGTCCTGAGGGAGATTCGAACTCTCGACCGTACGCTTAGAAGGCGTATGCTCTATCCAGCTGAGCTATCAGGACATAATCAGCAAATTTATACTGATTATATACTATTATTATGGATTATTCAAGAGTATTTATTATTAAATTTACATTTTTATCTTCATTATTGACAATAAATTCAACTTGTTTAATATTATAAGTATCTCTTAAAGACAAATAAATCATATATTTAACCTCTTCTAAAATGGTCGCATTCTGAATATCTTCAAAAATATAATTATTAAAACTAAGTTTAATCTCTTCTTCTAATATTTCATAATTCGTAAGTTCCGCATTAGCATGAAGAAAACTAATTAAATTTGACTCATAAATTGGAGAACTCTTTAATTTTTCAATAATAATATTTACTTTTTCATTTGAATTATTACTAACATAGGTCATTGGAATATAATAAAAATAATCTTCTTCTTTACTTCCATAATAAATCGTTGTTTTACTAGTATTTTTAATACTATCAATATCATAAATCTTGTTAACTCCAAAATCTTTATTTAACAAAGATGGAAGCTTTTCTTTACTAAATGGTAACTCAGTAAACCCCTTTCCTTCAACAAAAATAAGAATATTATCCACTTCTTCTAACTCCGTTAAAGAATAAATAAGACTTTCAATCATTTTTCTTTCATTCTTTTCCGTTGTATTTAAAAATTCTTTTGAAAAATCAATTTTTAATAACTTATTTTCTAAAGTTAAATTATTAATTTTAGTATTAACTGGAATCACTCCGATAAAATTATCTGGAATATACGCACTTTCTTTACTTTTTAAAGTTAAAATGTTGATAATTTCTTTAATCTTTTCTAACGTTTCTTTATTATTAAGAACCATATTGACTCTAGAAACATAACTTTCTTTATTTAATAAATAAACCACTCCTTTTTGTGTTTCAATATAATTAAGCGTTTGTTTATAATCCTTACTTTCTAATTTAGTAGGAAAAAAATAAGTGACCAATAAAATAAAAAGTGCTAAAGAAGAAATTGTAATTCGTCGAATAATCCCTTTTTTTAACATAACAATTCACCTAATAAACCTTATGATTAAAACAATAAAATAGACTAAAAAAAGTTAGAAAAATTTCTAACCAATCTTTATTTCACCAAGTTTAATTAATTCCACAACGGCTTGTGCTCGACCCTTAACGCCTAATTTTTGCATAGCATTAGAAATATGGTTACGTACTGTTTTTTCACTAATACCTAAAAACTCAGCAATTTCTTTAGTCGATTTATTCAAAACCAATAATTCAAAGACTTCTTGTTCTCTATTCGTTAATATTCCTTTTTTCAAATTAAAAAACCTCACTTTCTTTAATATCCATTTTAACTATAATATTTTATGAATATTAAAATTTTAAGTGAGCAAAAAAATTCAAAATAAGTTACCCTTGGAATTTTACAACTATATACATTTTATTTTCGTATTCTTCTTGTATCGTTCTTATAATATTATTAGCAAGAGTACTATTATGTTCTTTACTAGCAACGGTCACACTTATTTGATCATTTTTGATTTTAATAAAACACTCTAAATTTAATTTTTCTTTGACCTTTTTTTCTAAAGCTTCTACTTTTCCTTTTGTCGCATTTAAGGCTTGAAGAGAATTATAAGCATCATTCTTTTCTTGTAAACTAGCTGTATCATCTAAAAGAATCGTTTGTAAACTCTCCATTTCGGCAAGCATTTCTTCTTCCTCTTTAACTTTCAAAGAGACAAGTATACTACTTTCATTGGTTTCTAATACTTCTTTAACTTCATCTGTTTTATTTACAACTTGTAAAACTTCATCATTTTTGGTTGTAACATAATAAATTCCTAAAACTAAAATCAAACTAAATAATGTAACAAACCATAATCCATTCTTATTAATCATAAAATCCCTCCACCTTAATCAATATATACGTTAAAAATTCTTTTTTATGATTAATTTACAACATAAAGGAATAATGATATAATTTAAAAAAGGTGATGCTTATGAACTATTCATGGTCTTATGTATTTTTAGTTTTTTTAATCTTCAGTTTCTGTGGTTACATTTGCGAAATTATTTTTAGTAGTCTTTACCAAAAAAAATTAGTAAATCGTGGATTTTTATGTGGTCCTTACTGTCCTATTTATGGCGTAGGAAGTTTATTTATTCTTTTTTCTTTATTAAGATTTGAAGAAGATCCAGTCATTGTATTTGTATTAGGAGCTATCATTACTTCTTGTTTAGAGTATTTTACAAGTTTTCTTTTAGAGAAAATATTTCATAATAAATGGTGGGACTACTCAGACATGAAACTAAACATTAATGGAAGAGTCTGCTTACAAAACACCTTACTTTTTGGATTAGGGTCTCTTGCTATTATCTACTTAGCTTACCCTATCATTTGTAATTTACTTCTTCCTTTAACTGCTAAAACTCAACTTATTTTAGCTTTAATTTTTTGCTTTATTTTCATGATAGATTGTATTTATTCATTTATTATCGCCTACAACTTAAGAAATCGTTTAATTATATGCGAAGAATTAAAAAATGAAAAATTAGCAAAGATTCCAGGAATGTTAGAAAAAATAATCAAAACAAAGGTTGCTGAATTTAAAACTTACCCAAAAAGATTACTAGAAGCCTTCCCTAACTTAAAAAAATACAACGCCAAAGAATTAGACATTATGAAAAAAATTCGTGATAAAACAAAAAGAAAGAAAAAAAAATAAAATAGTTTCTCTAGTCCGACAAGGGTTATAAAGATTTTTATTATCTCTATTTAAATTTTCATTCCTTTATTAAGTTCATATTCATACACATCACGAATTTCTAACAACCCTTTTTTTAATTCTATTTCCATATTTTCTTTCCAAAAAGAATAATCTTCATAACTTTGGGTCTTTACCATCATTTCTTGTAAATAAGAATTTAAAAGAGAAACTGTTTCCTCACTTGCATACTTTATAATTTTAGGGTAATATGCCTCTAATTTTTCTTTACTATTTTTATAAGCTTCAAGTCCTTCTTTATTTATATTTAAAATAAATTTAATAATCTCTTTCTGAGAAATATTAATCTGAAACATTTTTTGCACAAGTAAAATAATTTCTGATAAAGTTAAAGGACGTATAACTCTTTGAGCATCAATATCATAAAATACCATGATTTCTCTATAAAGCCTTTTAGATTCTTTTTGATTCATAGTTTTCATATCTCTTTTAGGAACAACTTTCTTTTCTTCCTTTTCTACTTTAATCTTTTTCTTTAATAAAACACTAAAAGCATCACACATTTGAGGATAAAACTTTAGAGTTTTAAAGGCTTGAAGAATAAAAGACATATCTTTTTCAGAAAAATTATCTTTATTTTCAAAATAATGTTTTTTAATCATTCGATGCGCAACAATAACTTTTTGTTTAAATTGCCATTTTTCCTTACTTTTTAACAATGATTTTCTAAAATATAAATTATTTTTATCTTTTTCTTTTTTATTAATTTCTTCAACATATAATTTTTCAAAATCCTGTTCAGATAAATGAGCATAATAAGTTTTCCATAAATCTTTTTTAAAAGAATGATCATCTAAATCCAATAAATGATGATCTAAATTTCTTTTTATAAAAAACATAATAATTTCGAACTTTTCCTTGTAAGAAAAATGTTCTAAGCTTGAATCAACAGACTCATGAAAATAAAGAGACCAATTAATAAAAACATAGTCTGTATAGACCAAATAATCATTTTCATCATTGTTTAAAAAATCTAAAACACTGCTAATTTCATTCCTAAATTTTTCTATAAGCTGAATACTAGCTTCAGATTGCTGATTCCTATAAGTCTCCTTTAACTTTTTCATACCTGGAAGAGTTTCATTATCTGTATTGTAATAAGCGATACGATTACGCTGAATTACATTTTCAATTACTTCTAATTCTTTTTTGTATTTTTCGATAACCATTTTCTAACCCCATTTCTTGATTTATTACTATATTCAAAAAATAAAGATTTGTCAAGATTTATGAAACAACGTTTGCTGCTTTAAAACACGCTGTAAATTTCCTCCTTGAAAAACATAATAATCAAACCAATAATTATTTACTTCTTTTTCACAAACAAGAAAGCCAGGTAAACCATACCTATTAGAAACTTTTATGGGATGATTATCGCTTAAAGTAGGAAGTCTTAAAATTGTCTTAACTTCTGGATAAGAAAAAAAATGAGCATGACCTTTTAAAATCAAATCCGACGAAACAGAATCACCTTTCTGATGTTTCATCACAATTGTTTTTTCGTACCATTTTAAATAACCCATATTAGTTCCTAAAAAAATAAAATCCTCTCGATTCATAAATAATGTATCAATTAGGGTCTCATCTAAACGTAAAATATCTTCATCATGATTTCCTAAAATAATAAAATTTTCAAATCCTTTTGGATATTCTTTAAAAAGTTTATCAATTTGTTTTTGACAGATAACTTCCTTCTTAGAAATTTCATAAATGTTTTGATACTCGCAAAGTCCATCAAACAAATCTCCTGTATGTAAAACTTTCTTTATTCCTTTTTGATTAAAAAAATCATAAGCTCTTTTAATGTATTCAAAATTATCATTTTTACTTCCAATATGCGTATCAGAAATTAGAGCGATGGGTTCATTAATCGAAACCAAAAAAAGTAATTTTTTCATTTCATTTAAAATTTTTTTTCTTTTTTGACGAGTCATTGCTGGATTAGAAAGTTGACTATTTAACTCATCGATAGCTTTTTGATTCACTATTTCTTTCATAAAAACTCCCTATACTTTTCAAACTAACACTATTATAACAAAAAACTTTAAAAAAACAATAACCTTAGTTATCATTTTCTGAAAGTTCAATTTTTTCTATTTTATAAGTCTCTACACCTTCACTTAAAATCAATTCTTCAATAAATAATGTAGCTCTAAAATCTTTGATAGACTTTTCAATGGCCTCTTTTAAATCAGAATGAACAAGCAACTCTAAAAGTGAAATCGGTGTTTTTAGAGATTTATTATTATTAGACTTCTCTCCCCTTGCCTCACTAATAATATTAATGATTGCATCGCCATTTTTAACTTCTTCTTTAAAATCAAAACTCAATGGTTTTAGTTCAGTTAAATGAATAGATTTTTCATGATGATACAACTCTTGATAAATTTCTTCGGTAATAAATGGAAAGAAAATACTAAAATCTTGTAACAATTTATAAAGTAATGTATAAACCGTTTTCTGTCCTGAATAACGAGGAACTTCTCCAAACTCTTCAGGACGGTATAATCTATGTTTCACGATTTCTATATAATTGTCACAAAAATTCCAAAAGAACTTCTCTAAAGTATTTAAAGCTAGACCCACTTCAAACTCTTCTAAATAATGAATAAAATTCTCTTCCATCTCTTTAAAACTTCCAAGTGCCCACTTGTCCATGTATTCATAATCTGTAAATTCTTTATCTTTAAAATCACTTAAATGCATCTCAATAAATTTTGCCACATTCCATATTTTATTAATAAGTTTTTTACCACGCAAGAACGTTTCATCACTAAAAATAATATCGGTACCGAGTCTTCCTGAACCCGCCCAGTAACGAACCACATCAGCAGAATACTCATGAATTAAATCAATGGGTTCAAATTTACTATTCCCTTTACTTTTACTAATCTTTTCTCCTTTATTTGCCATCACAAATCCACTAATCATCACGTTATCCCAAGGACGCATACCAAAATGATAAAAACTTTTTACAATCGTATAAAAATCCCAAGTCCTAATAATATCATGGGCATTAGTACGAATACTCATTGGTTTTAAAATCGATTCATAATTTTCTTTTTCTCCATAACGCATATTAATTAAAGGTGTAACAGAAGAAGTCGCCCACGTATCCATAACATCTGTTTCAGGAACAAACTTAGAACAACCACAAGAACAAGTCTTAACAGGTGGCTCATCGACTAATGGATTCACTGGTAAATTTTCTAATGATGCAAACACGGGTTTTCCACAAGCCTCGCAATACCAAACAGGAAAAGGTACACCAAAATAACGTTGTCTAGAAATACACCAATCCCATAGAATATTTTCAACCCATTCATCATAACGAACTTTCATATGAGCAGGATACCAGTTGATTTCTTCCCCCATACGTAAAAAATCTTGCTTATGGTTCATGATATCTATAAACCATTGGTTCATGACCGCATACTCAACTTCTTTACCACAACGTTCATGCGTTTGAACTTCATGCTCTAATTCTTCGATTTTTTCGACAACCCCTGCCTCTTGTAAATCTTCAATAATTTGCTTACGGGCGTCTTTGATTTTAAGACCACCATAAATAGGAACTTCTTCAATAATGCGCCCATCACGTGTAAAAATAGCTTTCAATGGTAATTGATATTTCTTCCACCATTCAATATCGGTTTGATCGCCAAACGTACAACACATGACAACACCAGTCCCTTTATCCTTATCTACCTTTTCATCCGCTAAAATAGGAACTTCTACATCAATCACTGGAATATGGGCATGTTTTCCAATTAAATGTTTATGAGCATCATCTTCTGGATTGACAAAAACACAAACAATAGCTGGTAATAATTCTGGCCTCGTTGTCGCAATCGTAAATACTTCCTGATTTTCTACTGTTTTAAAATGAATGTAATTAAAAGTCGTTTTAACCGTTTTCGTTTCAAGTTCCGCTTGGGCAATTGAAGTTAAACATTCATTACACCACAATGCTGGGCTTTCTTTATGATAACAATGCCCCTTATCTACTAAATCCAAAAAAGAGGCTTGACTCACCTTAATCGTAGAAGGACTAACGGTTTTATAATGTATTCCCCAATCCGTGCTAACGCCTAGTTGACTAAACAATTCTTGAAATTCTGACTCATACTTATCGGTTGTTTCATAGCAAAGCTTTGAAAAAGCTTCTCTTCCTATCTCATGAGCTCTTTTTCCCTGTTCTCTTTCCACCAAACGTTCACTAGGTAACCCATTATCATCAAAACCAAAAGGATAAAAGATATTATACCCTCTTAATCTTTTATAACGAGCTATCATTTCTGTCTGTGAATAAGAAAAAATATGTCCAATATGAATTTTTCCATTCACCGTTGGGGGTGGTGTATCAATTGAAAACACCTTTCTTTCATCGGGTTTAAATTCATAAATTTTATTCTCTTTCCAATAATTTAACCAATGCGCTTCCTTTTCTAAAGCATTATATTTTTTATCCAACATCATTTACTCTCCTTTATATAATTTTTTTCCTAAAAAAAGCACAGCCTCTTCTAAAAAATTAACATCTTTTTCATTTTTTCCTGATACTCGCCTTATTTCGGCATCATCATGCAAGTACATATAATTTTTCATATTTGTAAACTCAGAAATTGATATAAACTTTGGATATGCCCCCATATAATCTCCATAATTTATAATTCTTTTTTTCAATTGTTTATTTATTGGTATTATTGAAGCATAATAGTTATAAACATCCAAAGATTTTCTTTTAATCAAATTTCCATTCACTGTCTGACAACATTTAATAAAAATACCATTTCTCTATTCATCCTGAACCTTCTCTTTCAAAAACGCCCTGACAGAATTTACATAATCATTAAATTCTTCTTCCAAGCCTTTAACCACTTCAATACTACCAATAAAAAGTTCTAAATTATCCGTTTCCTCTAATAATAAATAGGATTCCTTAAAATTCAAATCATAAAGAAAAGCCAAATAAGAAATAATAGTATCACTTGAATTTTTTATATTTTCCCTATTTACCAAAGTATGGGCATCAAAGTCAGTCTTCACTTTTTTGGAAACGGGCTCATCAAAGGCTAAAGAAAAATTCGTTCCACACACTCTTAATATGTCTATCTTATCTATATCTCTTATAAACTTTGCCCAAAAAAGTTCCTCCTTCGTTAAACCACTTTCTATTTCCAATTTATTATGATTAAAAATGGCTTTTTCTAATATTTTATAATATTTCTTGGATATATTAAAATTCTCAATATATTTTTCTTGAAACAAATATTCTGTTGCGGTTCTTGCATGATCCATTTTCGTTTTTAAATCATTATATTCTTTAGTTTCCTGGTACTGATAAAATCTTCCTAAATCATGTAATAAGCCTAATACTTTTGCAAACACTACTTTTTCTTCCTCTAAATTTAGTCTTTTAGCTAAAATACTCGCTAGTCCCACAACATGATAACTATGACTAACTTTCATGTTGATCATACTCTCTTTAGAATCAAATTTCTCCAGAAATTTTTTAAAATTTTCTAAAACAACTTCATAATTCATAAAAAAATCTCCTCCTCTAGAAAAGGACGAGATTTCCCGCGGTACCACCTTCATTCATGTAAAATCATGCTACTCATTTCTTGATAACGGAAATAATCCGGAAAAACTTACTCATTTCAGTTTTTCAGCTTCCTTGCTACCTTCTATAATAAGTTTTACTTATTTCCACCTAACATAAGCTCTCTATAAATTCTTATTATATACTCCTCAAGTTCATTGCTTTTTCTTCTATTATAACCTTTTTCTATTTTTTTTCAACCAATATCTACGTCAACATCGTCGTCATCCGACGCTAAATCTTCATCAACAACGATATTTTCTATCAATGTATCATTAATATAAAGACGAAGCATGCCTTTTTCTTCTACAATTTGAACATCATTTATACTTGAAACATAATGAGGACTTGTTATATTTTTTTTCGCTACTAAATCATAAAGATAATAATTATTTGATTGATCAATAACATCTAAATAATTTGAATGTTCTTTATTAAAATCAATATACTGATAAAGACCATTAAAAATAGATTCACCTTCATAATTAACAAACTTCATTCCATTGATTTCATCTAATATAATGTAGTGTTTATCATAATTATAAATCTCACTATTAAAAATAGGACTTAATTCTTGACCAGTTGAATCTAAAAGTTGCCATTCATTATTTTTCATTACAACAAATGCGTTAGCATCCAGCGCTCCATTATCTACCAAAATATCATGAACACCTATAAACTCATATTCAAAGGGAATCATCAATTGAATGCCATCATTAAAAGTCATAACCCCCCATGAGTCTTTTTCATTTTTAATGATATAATAATCTTTATCCAATTTTACAGCATAATTTTTAATTTCTTTATACTCTCCTATAACATCACTTCTTGATAAATCATACAAAAGAACAGGCGCTTCATTTAACTGAGAAGTAGATGAATCCATTAAAAAGGCAAAACGATTATTAATTAATGAAAGACGTCCACTTGACATTTCTGGTTCTTTTAAAATATATTTTTGTTCAATTTCCTTAGTGGAAGCATAATCACAATACTCATCAAAGTTTTTACAATCATAAGTACCAAGCAAATTATTACCTCGATAAAAATAAAGTTTATTTTCAAATTTAAATTCTTTCTTAGGATTAATCACAACCGGTGTTGTGTATTTCTTATGAAGAAAAAAAGAAGCAACACTTAAAGGAAGAAAAAGAACCAAAAGAACAATAATTAAACCTAAAGTTAATTTACTTTTTTTCATATTAACGCTCCTCTTTATCAAACTGATCTTTATAAACCGATGTATATTGATTATCACTGGTGCCTACAAAAATCTCGTATTCTAAAGCATTGACACTTATTTTAAAAGCCAATGTTCCATTTCCATAATAATTTTTACTCGTCAATTGAATCGTTTTATCTTTAATTAAATTGTTTTTAGGTTTATCATAAGTAAACAATTTTAAAGTATTATTACCATCTACAGCAGCAAAGAACTCATCATAAAGTTCAATATAAGCGTAACCATTTTTTTCTTCTAAAGAAATATCTTTTCCTTGAAAATCTCTTAAAAAATACTTATCATTATTTTTTATCTTTACCACTTTATTCTTCTCATTATAATTGCGAATTTTATAAGGAATAGCACTTGTTACACCAGAACCATCCTTCTTTTTTAACAGTAAATATCCTGTTGCATCCTTTGCCACATAATAATCTCGTAAAGATTCAATTTCATTATAATTAAAATTAATATGACCACTAACTTCACTCAAACCAATTTTAATTACTCCATATTTGTTACTTTTATTTTTCGCGACCACTTGTAAATCATTAACCGTTCTAAAGGTAATCTCGTCGGTTCCAGTATAAGAATAAGTATCCACTTCCATATACTTCCCTAATTGTGTATTTTTCTTCAAATCATATAAAACAATCGTTTTATTGCCTTCATTGACCAAATCTGGATTATCATTTATGAATACAAATCGTTCATTAAAAATAGGAATCTTCCCTGTTTTACCAGGTATTTCAAAATCATTTTCTTCAAAAATCGTATCACTAGCAATCGAACAATTACTTAAGGTTTGATCGCCACTTTTAACATTATTTTTATTCGAACAAATATAAGTCCCTAAAAAATCTTTTTTATCATTATCACTATAAAAATAAAGTTTACCATCAAAATAATTAATAAATTTTAAACGTTTACTTAACTCCCCTTCAAGTTTATTAATACTGGTCGTCGCTTCCCCCACATGCACCACAATTATATTATTATTATCCTCTAAAGAAAACGCTTCTTTCGTTTCAATCAGTTGTTGATTTTCATCATAAATACTTTCTTTAACAAACGAAGTCGTCTTAAGTTCAATTCCTTCTTCACTCATTTTATTCTTATCATAATATCTTAAATAAAATTTACCATCTAAAACCAGACCCACATAATCCTCATAAAGTTCTACATATTGGAAAGAATCATCAAAGACTTTTTGTCCTTTAAAATCAAAAACATCATACTTTCCTTCGGCATTAACCAGTTTGACATAACTCCCATTTAAATTTTTAATTTTTCCTTGTAATGGTGTACTAACGGTACTTCCATCCTCTTTTAAGATGAATTGATGTAAGCCTTCTGTCGCCACAAAATAATGATTTGTATTCTCAACATAGCCTAAGTAAGACCACTTAAATTCCATTTTAGAAGTTGGGGTTTCTCCTGAAAAATCAAGGGTTCCATAAAGACCATTTGTATTTTTTAATATATAAAGATGCGTATTGGAGTCAACATTTTTAACCAATGCGTAGGTTTCAACGGCCTTTTCATCTTTCATGTCATACAAAACTAAAGAAGTATCCGTTTCTCTTGGATTATCGCTTACAAACACATATTGCTCATTAATAATACGACTTCTTTGTTTCACTTTTGATTGATCTTGATAAATCTTTCTAGGTGTATCAAACTCATCTTCATTACTGTAATAAGCAACATAACAAAGATTCTCATTCATATTTTTACAGGTATAAGAACCAATTTCTTCTTTATTAGCATTTAAAAAGACCAAACGACCATTTTCATAGCGATAATTCTCCTCTTGAACAATTACATCAGGAGGTTTAACAGGTGTTTCTTCTTTTTTAAAAGATTGAATCAAAAAGAAAAGTCCTACCCCAATCAATACAAGAACAAGAATAATCCCTGAAACAAATAAAGCTTTTTGCTGTTTAGACCTTTTCTTCCACCAAGTTTTAAAACGGATCAGTATTTTTTCTTTCTTTGGTTTTTCCAAAGGTTTCATCTCAGGTGGTTCACCTAAAGGTTTATCATAAACTTCGGTTTTACTTTCCATTTCAAAAATTTGATTATTAGAGCTCAATTCTTCTAAATCGTATAGAGGTTTCGTTTTATCGTCTTCATTCGGCATGTTTCCACTTCCTATTCTTTCTAAATTATAGCATAAGATTTTTAGATTTAAAATAGATAAATAAAGGAAGCTAAAATAAAAAAAGAAACTTTACAATTCGTTTCTGTTTTGAGGAATGCCATCCACAATGTAATACACATCTTCATAACGAAGATCTTTTTCTTCGTTTAAAACACCATATAAAAATACTTCTACCTGTCTTTTTTTGTAATTATCAATCAATTTTCGATTCGACAAATCATTAATTAAACCTATAAAATCCAAATTATAATCCGCTTCGCTATTTAAAACATAATTCAAAATACCTAACTTCGCCGTACAACGGTATTCACACAATTTATAAATCACCGAATTATGAAAACTCATAACATAAAGATTTCGATAACTGTACTTTTTTAAAAGTCGATTCAGTTTTTTAAAAGGAATGTGAGTATCTTTAATTTCGATTAACATAATCTTATCCGTTTCCAATTTTAAAACATCCGTTAAAAGCGGCAAATTATACTCTTTTTTTAAATAACGATACGTTTTATTTTTGATTAAATCCCCTTTAATAAAAGCATTATGATGCACCACAAAATAGTTATCTTTTGTGACTCTAATATCAAATTCAAATCCAGACACATTAGGATTTTGTATAGCATTTAAAAAAGCATTAATTGTATTTTCTTCATATTTATTTTCTCTAAGCCCTCTATGAGCAATATATTTCAAAAAAAATCACCTAATAAACTATATTAGAATGATTTATTTTTTATGATGCCTAAAAATAAGCTTATAAGCAATAAAAATAAGAATAAAACAAGCAGTAGGAATAACAAATATTTTATATTCATACATAACAGGTGTCGGTTCATTCACCTCTTCATTAAAAACATTTTGAACGATTTCCTCTTCTTCTTTTAAAATATGAAAAACATAATTCGCTTTCTCTTCCTCTCGAGTCAGTTCTAAAAAAACAATCGAATTATTTTCTAAATCATAATTATTAATGACTTGAACCGTATAATCCTTTTCTTCATAATCAAAAACGATTTCCATAACGTCTTTTTCTAAAGAAATCGTATAATAATTATTAAGTCCATCAAATTGAGGGGATAAACTCCCATTTAAAACTTTTAAATCATCAAGTTTTAACGTCTGAGCTAAAACAAAATTTGGAAAAAATAAAAAAAGGAATAAAACAAGTTTTTTCAAAATCCCACCCTCTATATCATTTTAATTAAAATCTCATTCATTACATATAGTTTGTCCGGATTTATAAAAATATTTCCTTTTTTTAACATTAAATCTTTATTTTTTAATAACGGCTTAATGGGATAAACACTTTCTAGCTTCACTTGATACAATTTTTCAAACATTTCAACCGAAAAACCTCCAACTAAACGAAACCCTAGCATCAAATGATAATCCATAATGTCCTTTTTAGTAAGAATTTCTCGTTCTTTAACAAAATTTCCTTTCATATACTGAGTTAAAGAACGTGTATTCGTATAACGCACTTTCTCTACATAACCGGATGCTGAAACACCAAATCCATAATATTCTTGATTTTTCCAATAACGCAAATTATGCACTGATTCATATCCTTTTAAAGCAAAATTACTCACTTCATAATGCTGAAACTTTTCTTTTTTTAACAATTTACAAATTTCTTTATAAAAGCAAGCATCCCTTTCATCACTGCAACGTTCATAATGATTAATTTTAAGAAGCGTATTCGGTTCAACCATTAAACTATACGTGCTAATATGATTGGGTTTCAACTTTAGAAGACGTTTTAAATCTTTTTTCATGTCTTGAAGCGTTTCTTCTTTAAAACCATACATAAAATCCACATTAATATTAGAAAAACCTAAACGTCGACATAATGTTATTTTTTTTAAAGCTTCTTTAAACGTATGACTTCTTCCCATGATTTTTAACTTTTTTGGATTAAAAGATTGAATGCCTATACTTAAACGATTCACTTTTCCTTTTAAAAAGGAAAGCAACTCTTCCGTAATATCATTTAAATTACATTCAAAGGTTACTTCTTTTAAATGATTAATTTTAAAAAGACTGAAATAAGAAAATAATTTTTTTAAATAAGGAATCGGCAAACAAGAAGGCGTTCCTCCTCCAATATAAATCGATTCAATGTCTTCTCCATTATAAAAATCTCTTATCTCCTCTTTTAAAACATTTAAATATTTTACCACGTTTTTCTCATCATAAAAAACTTTACAAAAATCACAATAAGAACAAATCGTCTTACAAAAAGGTAAATGAATATAAACGGATTTCACTTTATTTTAACTCCATTATAATAACTCATCGCTACTTGTCCATATCTATGATTTAAAAAACCTAGCTTTTCTTCATAATAACTGGTGTCATCCGTTAAAATAAGACTTTCTTCATATTTTTCAACGGTATGATGAGAAATAGGAAATTTATAGCAAATATAATTTAACCCTAAACTATATTTAATTCGATAATCAATCAGCAATTTGATTTCTTCAGCTTCTAACAAGGTTTTAGATTCCAATTCATGAATTGAAGCATCCATAATCGTTTTTCTTAAATCCTTTAATCTTTCATTATAGGCTTCTATTTTTAATGAATCGTTACTTTGTTGGGCTTTTTCTAAATTTTGTATATACACTTTACGTGTTTTAAAATACATCAATGCTTTATGAAACGCTAAATCTTTTAATTCTTTTTTTTCATTAACGGTTTCTTCCTCTAAACAATAAAAATATTGGCTTAAATTCGAAAATTGACGATACACTCCCTCAATATCTTCTAAACTGGTTTGAAGGACTCGACACATATTTTCTCTAGAAACTCGAAAAGTCAAAGCAACCATCACAATTTCTTTTTGAAATTCATAAGATTTAGAAGCATAATCTTTACTTAAAAATAATTCTTTTTCTTTGTATCTCTCTATGATATCTTGCAAAATTGGATTAGGTGTTCTCTGATTTTCTTCTATTAATAAAGTAAGCATCGTATGTAGACTTATTTTTAATAATTCAGCTCCCTTTTCTACATTTATCTTTTCATTTTTGATTAAATGAATAATAGTGCCTATTAAATTACTAACAGGTGACAACTTACCCTTATTTTTTATTCCAGCTTCTTTAAAGCGATTATTTCTATTTTCATTCATTTTATTTTTTAAACGTTCATATTCTTTTTGTTCTTCAAAAATATTAGAACATTTTAGCACTTCAACTCTTTTTTTTATTTCTGAATAATTTTGATTTAAAATTCCAGCAATTTGTTTTAATGTATAGCCTTGATCAATTAAATCTTTTATTTGTTCTAATAAGTCCATAATTTCACCACCTATTTTTTATATGAAAAATATCTTTCATCACAATAAGAACTTTCTTTTATTAAATCTCCTCTTTTTTCTTAAATTTCAAATTAAAATTAATTTCTTTCAATCGATGATATAAAAATTCTCTTTTATTTTTATCAATTTATGCATTAATAATTCATATTCTTTTCCATCATAAAACTTATAATCTATATTCTTAATTAAAGAAAGTATTTTATCATTTAAAGACATAGATTTTCACTGATACCTTTTTTAGAATCTTTTCAAAAATTAAGGGACGTATTTTTAATAAAATCATTCAAATTTGTTCTTCTTAATTTAAAAGATTTCTATTTTTTAAAAGAATTTCACATTTGTCGTTTTGTAATTCATTTATTTTTTTTTGATAATCGTCTATCTTACCATGATCACTTACTTTTCTATATTATTTAATTTGAAACCAATTCATTTCTTCTGAAATAATAATCTTTAGCCATTGAAACATTTTGTTTTCCAAAATTAATGTTTTGTTCGCCAATTGCTTTTAACGAATCTTGATATTCAGAAAAAAGAGAATATAACTCCATCACATCTTTTAAATCGGTATTAAATAATAAAACAACATTTTCTTTTGATAAGCGATACTTAAAAATGATCTACATCATTTCTTTTTAAACTTCAGTCGTTTTATTAATGAATTTCTTCTTTTCTTTTAAAGTAAAATAATTAATTATATTTTAAAAGAATAGTTTTTAAAACTTGATTTTAGATATTCACTTTTTAAAATTTTCAAAACCACATTCCTAGGTCGATGAGTGACTCTTTGCACTTGTTCAACTCTGCCCTTTGTTCGGTTTTAATACACTCTATAATCGCCGCATTTTTACCAAAAAGAAGCTCTTGTTTTTTTCGATAATGTTCTTGAGCTTTTTCGTAATTCTCTCGAATTTTATCAATCTTTTATATTCTAGAGGATTATAATCAGAGGATTTTGGATTATTTAAAGCTTTAATTCTTTTTTATTAAATCGTCAGTCAATCCAAAATAATGACCAAGATTTATAAGAAGAGAACCTTCATTAATAAAATATTTAATTTTTTCCAAATCCATAATATTACCTCTGAAATATTCCTTGATCTGATTTAGAATGTCTACTTTGAAACTCATTTAAAAAATATAATTTTGCACGATAATAATCATCTTTTTCAATAAGCTTATTTTCATATTCTCTTAAACGAAATTCTTTCACACCAAACATCTCTTCACATTGGATTCTTGATAACCCATATTTAATACGATAGTTGATAATAACCAAAAGTTCTTCATGAGTTATTTCATCATTATTTTGAAGTGCTAAAGCTGCACTGTCATTTATTTCATTTTGAAGAGATCGAATTTTCTCATTAAAAACTTCTAATTTTTCGTCATTTCCTTCTTGAATGGCTTTTATTTTAAATCTACGTAATTCTTGAACTCTTAAAAAATAGTGTTTTCCCTTTTTAAAAGCTAAAGTTTCAAATTCTTCATTTTCATTCATCGTTTCTAAATTGAGAAAATAAATAGGAAAATTGTAAATCGAAAAATTTTCAAATACTTTTTCAATATCATCATAACTAGTTTCAAACAATCGACATAAATTGACAACAGATATTCTGTAAGTTAAAGCGACCAATACAATTTCTTTTTGTAAATTTAAAGATTTCTCAGAAATATTTTTACTTTCAAAAAAATGAAATTCAGAATAATTTAAAATGATTTGCTTTAATACTTCAGATTTGGTTTTTTTATATTCTTCTCAAATAAAGAAAAGAAGAACATACAAAGGACAATTTAAAAATTCTGTACCTTCATCTATGGTCATAAAAGATTTTTTTAAAGCATCTAAACAATAACGCTTTTTGTCTGGGTAAATAAATTTATCTCTCTTTTCTCTGGCCATTTTATTCCTCCTTTAAAATACTTAAAAACGCTTCTTTTGGCACTTCAACACTTCCAAGCATTTTCATTTTCTTCTTTCCTTCTTTTTGTTTTTCTAGTAACTTTCTTTTTCTTGAAACATCTCCACCATAACATTTTGCTAAGACATTCTTTTTCATCGCACTTATATTTTCTCTAGCAATGACTTTGGAGCCTACACTTGCTTGAATAGGAATTTGAAACATTTGCCTTGGAATCATTTCTCTTAACTTTTTAACAATCGCAAGACCACGATTATAAGCAAAATCTTTATGGACAATCACCGATAAAGCATCCACGATTTCGCCATTTAATAAAATATCCATTTTCACAAGTTTAGATTCTTTATAGCCACATAACTCATAATCAAAAGAAGCATATCCCTTCGTTGTACTTTTTAACTTATCAAAAAAATCATAAACAATTTCTGATAAAGGAATTTCATAATGAATATTGACACGGACATCATCAATATATTCTAAACTTTTATAAATGCCTCTTTTATTTTGACATAACTCCATAATAGGACCAATATAATCACTTGGTACAATAATATTAGTATAGATATAAGGCTCTTCAATGGATTTAATAAACGTTGTATCAATCATTTTATTGGGCGAATCAATAAATTCACTTTCACCATTCGTTTTGTTTAATTTGTAAATAACACTGGGACTTGTTGCAATCACTTCTAACCCAAATTCTCTTTCTAAGCGTGTCATAATAATATCCATATGTAAGAGTCCTAAAAATCCCACACGAAAACCAAAGCCTAAAGCTCCCGAATTTTCGGGCTCAAAAGTTAAAGCCGCGTCATTAAGTTTTAACTTTTCACAAGCTTCTTTTAATGCTTCATATTGATTCGGTTCTACTGGAAATATTCCTGAGTACACCATCGGTTTCATTTTTTGATACCCACTTAAAGCTTCATGAGCGGGATTATTAGCTAAAGTAATCGTATCTCCAACTTCCACACTCGCAATTTCTTTAATACTGGCGACAATATACCCAACACTTCCACTTTCTAACGCAACAAGATGTTTTTCTTTTGGCGTATGCACACCAAGTTCCGTAACTTCAAAACTTTTTCCACTCGCCATCATTAAAATCGTATCTTTTAATCGTATCGTCCCATCGACGACTTTGACAAGTGCAACAACTCCTTTATAAGAGTCAAAATAAGAATCAAAAATTAAAGCCCTTAAAGGTTTATTTATATTATTTTTTGGTGGATGCACTTTTTCTACCACAGCATCAAGAACTTCTTTGACTCCAACTCCTGTCTTCCCACTACAAAGTAAGATTTCTTCTTCCTTAAAGCCTAACACTCGTACTAATTCTTCTTTTACTTTCGGAATATTTGCGTTGGGTAAATCAATTTTATTAATCACTGGAAGAATCGTTAAATCATTTTGCATAGCCAGATAAAGATTCGCAAGTGTTTGTGCTTCAATTCCTTGAGCAGCATCCACAACTAAAATAGCGCCTTCACAAGCCGCTAAACTTCTAGAGACTTCGTAAGAAAAATCAACATGCCCTGGAGTATCAATCAAATTCAATTTATACTTTTCATTACGGTAAGTATAATCTAAAGAAACTGCATTTAATTTTATTGTAATGCCTCTTTCTCTTTCTAAATCCATATTATCTAGAATTTGATCTTTCATTTCGCGTTTTTCAAGAGCACCCGTTATTTCAAGCATACGATCCGCTAGCGTACTTTTTCCATGATCAATATGTGCAATAATGGAAAAATTGCGTATATTTTCTTGTTTCATGAACCATCACCACCCCTATTTTATCAAATTATTCAAAATAAAAAAAGAAAAGGATACAATCTAAAACATCTTAATTTAATTTTCGATTCAAGTAAAGAACACTTTCTTTATCGACTTCATGAGTAAACATTCCACACATTCGTGAATGGTCATAAATTGGTAAATCCATAGATTCTCTTTCCATAAAAGTAATCATTTCAGACAAATAACTTAAATTTTTAAGAAAAAGTCCTTCGTTTTCTTTAGCCATATCATAAAGTGCACACTCTATACCAATTATTTTTTTAGAATCAATGGATAAAAAAGCTTGATATTCATCCTCATAACAAGAATAGCGAAAAGGTAAAATTGAATTCCTCAACTGCCTTAAATAGGCTTTATTATGACACGGTAGAACTTTAACATCTTTTAACATAAGTAAAGGAGAAATCGAAGCTAAAGTATCATAATGATTTTTTTTATCAAAATGAGAAACGGCTTTATAAAGACGAATATAATAAGCCAAACCATGATAATCAAAAATTTCCTTTGAAGTTAAACAAGCATTCGCCCAAATACCATTTTGACAAACCGATTCAAAATGTTCTGGATTTTTTAAATTATAATAAAACCAATCAATATTTCGTTCTTGCCTCTTTTCCATTCCCATAACCTCACTTACTAAACTTCTCATTCAAATCACCTCCCATCATCCGTTAAACTTTTACTTAATTTTAGTTGTTCTTGCAAGTCAGCCATATTTTTTGTAAGAATTTCAAGTTGTTGTTGCATATTTTCTAGCTCTTTTCTCAATTTTTTTCTTTTCTTCTTTTTCTCTTTTTTCTTATCAAAGCTTTTTATTGAGTGAAAAGCCATCGTTTGAGTATTGAAATTATATTCCATAAAAGTATTATCCTCAAATTCCCATACTTCTTCACATAATGCACTTAAAATACTTTCGGCATTAGAAATAGCCAAATTTCCATTCATATAACCATAATACAAATGAATGTTTTTTTCATTTCCGTTCACCACTCCTGTAACCATTTTAGAATGTAATGAATGACAACACTCAGCAAAAACACCACTAAAACTCTTCTCTTCTAATTTCGTAAAAAGCTAGCCTTGCCAATCATAATAAAAAGAAGACAATTGTTCCAACAAACACTCATTACTTTCAAAAGCATTTTTTCCAAAATGTTTTTGTTTAATACCTTCTAAAACGAAATTTAATTGTCCTCTTGCGTTTTTCTGTAAAAAAATTTTATCCACTTCTTTTGAGTGTTCAAAAAAAACATGTCTTATCACCGTAAAGGAAGGTGTTTCTTCACTAAGCATAACCACTTTTCCGCCTTTTTCATTAGAATATCGGGCTAACAAATTTTCAATTTCCTCTTGTTGTTTTTTAGTTATTTTAACATTTTCAAACACAACAAAAGGACTCTTTTTATTCTCTTTCATAATTCCTCCCTAAAAAGTAGTTTTATTATAATGAAAAAAAGGAAAATGTCAACAATCACTTTCTTTCAATTCTTTTTCTATGTTTTTGAAAAAATTAAGATTTTACTCTAAAACAGCCTTTATTCTTCTCACTCCAGCACTACTCGCTTCCTCTTTTTTGATTCTAAACGTTCCAAGTTCACTTGTATTCTTAACATGAGGACCACCACAAAGTTCACGAGAAACATTCCCTATACTATAAACCGTTACAACATCAGGATATTTTTCAATAAACATACATTCTGCACCTGACTTTATGGCACTCTCTTTACTCATTTCAGAAACACTTACTTCGAGTCCTTCTTTAATCCAACCATTCACTAACTCTTCAACTTGCTTCTTTTCTTCATCACTCAATTTATGATCACTACTAAAATCAAAACGCATGCGCTCGACTGTTATATTACTTCCCTTTTGGTGAACATCAGGTCCAACCACGATCTTAAGCGCTGCATTTAAAAGATGCGTAGCAGTATGATACTTAGTTTCTATTTCACTATTACCTGCAAGACCACCTTTAAACTTCCCACTAGAAGCCGTTCTAGATAACTCTTGATGGGCACGAAATTTTTCATTAAATCCCTCGATATCTACTTTTAATCCCCGTTCTTCCGCAAGTTCCATGGTTAATTCAATAGGAAACCCATACGTATCATAAAGGTGAAAAGCATTTTCTCCATCTATATCTTCACCCTTTTTAACAACACGTTCAAACTCTTTTAAACCATGCTCCAAAGTTTTATTAAATCTTTCTTTTTCATCATGTAGACAATCATAAACCACTTGTTCATTTTGAACTAACTCTTCATAGTAATCTTTATATTGATTGATAATGACTTTGGCAATCTCACTTAAAAATTCACTTTCGACATCAATTCCTAACTTTTTAGCATGACGAATGGCTCTTCGTATCAATCTTCTTAAAATATAACCTTGATCCGTATTACTAGGTTTAATTCCTGTTGGATCCGCACTTATAAATACAGCTGTTCGTACGTGATCAGCAATGATACGCATACTTCTTTCATTTCCTTCATAAGATAATCCTGAAATAGACGCAATTAAATCAATAACCTCTTTCCATATACTTGATTTATAATTATCATCTACACCCTCTAAAATAGCAACGGTTCGTTCAACACCCATACCAGTATCCACATTTTTCTTAGGGAGTTCACTAATATTGCCCTCACTATCTTTATAAAATTCCATAAAAACGTCATTCCAAAATTCAACCCAACGATCATCTTCTGGATCAAATGCTTCTGGAATTTCATCATCACTGCGAAAATAAAACATTTCCGTATCAGGGCCACAAGGTCCAGACTCCCCAGCAATCCAAAAATTATCATCAATCGTTTTAGCAATTCGAGTTTCAGGAATACCTAAACTTAACCATTTATTATAACTCTCTTCATCAGAATGTATTGTCTCACTTCCTCCATAAACCGTCACTGCAAGTCTTTCAATGGGCATATGAAGAACTTCTGTTATAAACTCAAAACTCCATTCAATCGCTTCTTGTTTAAAATAATCGCCTAAACTCCAATTTCCTAATTGTTCAAAAAAAGTGTGATGGGTACTATCGCCCACTTCCTCTAAATCATTAGTACGTATACATTTTTGATAATCACACAAACGATTTCCATAAGGATGACGCCCTCCCATTAAAAAGGGAATTAAAGGTTGCATTCCCGCAGTATTAAATAACACTGAAGGGTCATTCTCTGGAACTACTGGTGCACTTGGTATTTGTTTATGTCCTTTACTCACAAAAAAATCAATATATAAATCTTTTAACTTCATTTTTATTTCTCCTTCCAACTCTGTACAAATTCAGTTGCGTATATTTCTAATTCTTCTTTCGTTTTATTCTCAAGTATTTTATCAAATTTACTATAATCTTCAAGTTCTATCTCAGTTATATGTTCCTTTTCTTTTTCATTCAAATGATTTTCTAAGGTATCATTTTTTACATAAATACTATAAACGTCCGAATAGCGTTCTTTCATTTCTTCAATTTCTTTAATAAGTCTTACATCGGTAATAATCACCATATCACAAAATTTTTGGTACAAGACAAAATCTTCTAGCATTCTTTTAATAAGAAACATTTCTCCAAAATACTCTCGCAAGAAACTTCCTGTATCTTGTAAAAAGCTTCTTGGCTTTTCATCTTTTTTTTCATCATAATTTAAAATTTCTTTCGCATACAACTTAATATATTTACTAAACTCGGTCGTAATCGCCCGCAAACCCTCTTGTAATGCTACATTCTTTATTTTCTCTCCTAAATAATTTTTTCCTACGCCTGCTTTTCCTGCAATAATCACTATTTTCATTTCATCACCACCAAAAAATACCACAAAAATACTCATATAAGGAGCAATTCTGCGGTACCATCCTTTAGTTTACTTAATTTTAATTGATAACGGGAATTACCCTTTTAATCTCCTTTAAGCAGCACCATTTCCATCAGTATTGTTTGCTTTCACCACCACAAACTCTCTTTAAATACCTAAAGAAACTCTCTTAAAATCGACGATTAACTAATATTACAAACGGAACAAATACTCTATAAGAACACTATAAACTTCTTCTCTTTCAACTAATAGATTGTTTTTTCTTAATTCATCTAATTCTTGAACTGTGACAAACTTTATGGCTTGCACTTCGCTTTCTTGCATTTTAATATTTTCATCCGTTAAACCTTCTTGTCTCAAAATAAAGAAATCATAAAACTGTCTTTCGATAAAATTTTCTGATATTTCTTGAATCTTTCGGAAAGAAGTCATAAAACGAAAATCTTTTACTTTCACCGAAAATCCTAAATTAACACTTACTTCTTCACTAATCTCTCGATTGGCTCCCGCTAAAGAATCTTGTCCACTTGATAAATGTCCTGCTACAGAAATATCCCACCATCCTGCATTCTTTTCTTTATTCATAGAACGTTGCTGTAATAGAATCTTATTTTCATCATTAACAATAGCTACCACAATAGCTCGATGCCACAAGCCTTTTTTATGCACTTCACTTCGAGGTAAAACTTCGCCCGTCTTGACACCATTCTCATCTAAAACATCCAATAATTCTTCTTTCATAAATATTCCTTTTCTATATTTAAACAAACTCTATTCCATCTTTAAATTTGGATATTTCGCCGTAATAAATTCCCAAATGACTTTTAATAAAGCAATACAAGGAGTAGCTAAAATCATTCCTAAAATCCCAAAGAAATGTTCAAACACAAGTAAACCAATCATAATGGTTACTGGGTGTAATTTCATCGTTTTACTCATTACAATTGGTTGTAAAATAAAGTTTTCGACACACTGTACCACTACACAAATAATTAAAGTCATCACGCCAATAAAAGTACTTTGACTAAATCCAATCACCACGGCAATAGCCCCACCAATATAAGGTCCAACATAAGGAATTAAATCGGTAATTCCACAAAGAAGTCCAAATAACACAGGGGCTTGAAGACCTACCACCATAAATCCAATCGAATCGCAAATGAAAACCATTGTAGCAACAAGAAGGGTTCCATTTACACTCTTTCTTACCTCTCCTCCAATATTATTAAGAAGAACACTGGCTTCAAATTGCTTTCTTTTTGGTAACATATTCAAAAAATGTTTACTAATTGAATCAAAATCAAACAACATATAAAGACCGATAAACATACCTAAACCAATCGTAACTAAACTAGAAAATAAATTAACCACAAGATTTAAAATAACCGTTGGTGCTGTAGTTGTAAAGTTTTTAAAAGCCACTTCAATCGTATTTAAAAGATTATTTTGTATGGATTGAATATCAATACCTTCGACATGTGAGAATCGTGCAAAGAAATCATTCAAGCCTACTTTAAATTCACTAAAGATGGCTGGTAAATTTGAAACAAGTTCATTAACTTGAGTATACACCGTGGGTACTAAAACACGTAAGAAAATAAAAACAATTACTAAAAACACCGCATAAACAAGAATCGCCCCCATGGTTCTTGAAAGCCCTTTACTCTCTAATTTTTTAACCAAAGGATTAAAAAGCCAAGCAATCACAAAGCCAATAAACAAAGGAGCTAAAACCTTGAGCAAACTTAAAACAAAAGTTAAAATCCCCCATTCTTTAATCAAAAGGGTGCCTAAAAAAATGCAGCCAATAATCATAGCAATGTATAACACATGTAAAATCTTACTCGATAAACTAACCACTTCATTTAAATTTTTCACATTTAGTTCTTCCTTACTTTTCTTTTCCATTAAATCGCTTCCCCGTCTAAACTAAAACTTTTTGCTACAGTTATTTTAACATCAATAATTTGACCAATCAAGTCTTCCTCACCAAAGAAATTCACTAATTTCATATTTTCTGTATATCCATATATTTTATTATGATCCTTTTCATTTATTCCTATAACCAATACGGAAACAATTTTTCCTTCTAACTCTTGATTATGTTCCAAAGAATATTGATTGACTAATTGGTTTAATCTTTGAAGCCTTTCCTCTTTTTCTTCTAAAGATACAGAATCTTCTATTTTACTGGCGGGTGTTCCTTCTCTTGGACTATAAATAAAAGTAAAAGCGGAATCAAATTTACAAGTATTTACCACTTCTAAAGTATCTAAAAAATCACTTTCTGTTTCATTCGGAAAACCGACAATAATATCCGTAGTAATGCTCACATTTGGAATACTTTCCTTAATCTTTTTAAATAAAGTGATATATTCCTCTTTCGTATATCTTCTTCCCATTAATTTTAAAATCCGATTACTTCCTGATTGAAGCGGTAAATGCACATAAGGCATAATATTTCGATACTTCCCAATCACATCTATCATTTCATCCGTAAAATCCCAAGGATGACTCGTAACAAAACGTATTCTAGGAATTCCTATCTTCGCAACACTTTCTAATAAATCTTTAAAATCATACCCTAAATTTAAATCTTTTCCATAAGCATTTACATTTTGACCAAGCAAGGTAATTTCTTGATAGCCTTTATTCTTTAAACCACTAACTTCTTCTAAAATATTTTCCATCAATCGACTTCTTTGACGCCCTCTTGTAAAGGGGACAATACAATAGGTACAAAACTTATCACAACCATACATAATATTGACCCACGCACAATACTTTGAATCTCGACTATACTTTATATTTTCGTAAACATCGCCCTCAATACTATAGACTTCGATATTTTGTTTTTCAGTATGTTCTAGAATAAGTTTTGGTAAATCACTAATATTATGGGTGCCAAAAACAATATCCACATAAGGATGTTTATTTTTAATTTCAGTAACAACATTTTCTTCTTGTGCCATACAGCCCCCAAGAGCAATAATTAAATCAGGCTTCTCTCTTTTTAAATGTTTACATCTTCCCAAATAACCAAATACCTTATCATGAGCATTTTCCCGAATTGCGCATGTATTTAAAACTACTAAATCACTTTCACTTAATTCATTTGTTTTCGTATAGCCTAACTGTTCTAAATATCCACGAATTTCCTCTGAATCATGAAGATTCATTTGACAACCATACGTCTTTAGAAAATATTTTTTTCCTTGAAAAGAAGGGTCAAAATCATAAGAAACATTTTTTATTTCTACTTTTTTATCGGTTCTAATTCTTGCCATTTTTAAATCTGGATAATGCATAAGATGTACTCCTCTCATGAGTTATTATAACATAAGAGGTCCCTTTTGTTAAAGACTTAAATGTTCTTCTTCACTATTTTGTTTTAATAGAAAATCTGTCTCCAAATAATCAAGTAAATCCTGATAAACAAAAGCTACTTTCGGATGAACATGAGGAATACTGTTAGACAATCTTGTTTTTACATATTCTAATATTTCATAGGATTGAATGAGAAAACTAAATACACGGATAACAAGCGATAATGTACATTTTTCAAACTCGCCAAAATCTATATCAGATTCAAACTCTTCAAAACTTCTATCTTCAATATCATCACATATACCTTCAATAATATAAGAAGCATCTCTAGATAAACTGACATAAAACGCTTCAGGCTGAAAACCATAAAAAACAAGAACATTTTGCTTCGGATACAAAGCATACTTTCCTTGTTCTTTAAAATCTTCTTGTACTAAAAAGGCTTCATAAAAAGAATATATAAGGTTATATTTAACACGAATATATTCTTTAAAAGGATTGTTTTCTTTGATAAAAGAATCTAAAAATAATAAAGCCGAAGAACTTAAACTTTTTTTCTCTAAAAAATTATAAGCACAAATTTGAATATAATCTTTGGTAGTAGTTTCATTAGACATGTAATAGGAATCCCTAAGAAAACACAAACGGGAATAAACACGCAAGTTTTTTGAAAAATATAGACTGCAAAACAAAGCATTTAAAATATCTAAAGTAATATCTGGACAAATTTTTTCTAAATATTCCTTATATTCTTCAACATTATGCTCATTTATTCTCTTATAAAGACTATTTTCAAAATCTAAAATAAAATTTAATTGATTTTGATACACGTTAACTTCTCTTGCTTGATGATGGACTTCTGCCACCATAATTTTTTGATAAACATCCGCAACATCTTCAGCAAGTTTCAATAATTTATCTATCAATTCTTTTTCCATAAATCCCCCATCAGTTTTAACTATTCTACAAAACATCTACACAAAAGTCAAAAAAATCTTTAATTTAATAAAAATTAAAGACTATGATTGAATTCGGCTTCTTGTAAAGCAATTTGCTCATTTAAGTTTTCTAATTGAATTTTTTTAATTGCTAAATCAATTTTTCGAAGATAAATTTCCCTCTTTTTTATAATTTCAACTTTTTCCTCTTCTTCTAAATTTGAATTCTGTAAAATTTGGGCATTTTTGTCAAGTAAAGATGCTTTTTTAACTTTTAAAGCAATTAAATTTTTTGATTCAATTAACGCATTTATAAAATCGGAATATTTAGGATAACGTTTTTCATCGCTTGTTAATGCCTCTATGGCATTTAACCCTTCTATAGAAAGCCCAAAATCACGAAGTTCTTCTAAGTCAATAATACCTTCTTCTGGTCCTTCATGAAATAAAGCTACTATTTTTTCTTCATCTGTTCCTAAACATTCACTCACACGAATAGCATGATTAATCTTTTGTTTATCCTCTGCTGATTTTTCATCATAACCTTTGTTATAAGCATCTATAAGAACAAACTCTGCTCTTTCAAGTGGTGTCATTGGAAGTAATTGCAAACGTACAAACGGAGCATATCGATTTAAAACGGGTATCATCGAATAATCCACTGTTTGTTTAGGTAAAACAGGCAAACCTATCTTATCATAAGAAAATCCATTCCCTTTCATTCTTTTAAAACCCCTTTCAAAAAATACCTAAACAGTATAGCATTTTTAAACTTATTTGTCAAATTACGAGAATAATATGTGATTTTTATTATGAATTCAATTGATTGACTTTGATTCGTTTCAAGTACAGTAAGATTATTAATGATTATTTTTATGGCGTCAAAAAAAATAGAACATCCATCAATACTACTAACACAAACAAGAAAGCCCAATACGACATCTGGCTTTTGAAAAACAAAAACCTGCGAAATAAAGACAATCAAACTTAAAAACAAAAGGAGACTAAAACAAATTGTTTTTTTATTCTCTTTCAAGTTTTTCTTTTCCTCCCATATAAGGTTGTAGAACTTTTGGAATTTTTACACTACCATCTGCACATAAATTATTTTCTAAAAAAGCAATCAACATTCGAGGAGGTGCCACAACAGTGTTAAGTGCTTATATTATGCACTATTTATTAATAACATCTTTAGAAAATAGTATCTTCATAT
>CAJTYF010000016.1 GCA_910583945.1 uncultured Bacilli bacterium | reverse complement strand
CTTTATTTACTTAACTTTATTTCTTTCCTTTTCTGATTTTTGCCGGAACTTAAACTTTTTTATACTATAAAGCTTTCAAATTGACAACATACAACTTATTTTCTTCTTTTATTATCGTAACATCAACATTTTTATCGTAACCTAAATCTTTTTCATATTGAATTTGAGCGTTTACTTTAAAACCTGTAACCTCTATAGTCCCTTTTTTATATTTTGTATTCTCTAATTTATTAATTTTAACATCTTTAACTATAGGTAGCTCTTGTTTTCTTTCATGATTTGAATTATCTAAAACCAATTTATACATAGTGTCTAATAATTTATTTTTAAACTTTTCTTTTTCGGTTTCATATATAAAATCCAACGCTCCAACATCATACTTACTTATTTTATTATCAATAGTATATAAATCAATTAAAAATAATTTTGTCAAAAAACGAGCGTATTCTTCATAATCAACTTCTGAATTAGCTAAAACATCTTTCAATTTATTAAAAGTATTTTTATAAACCTCAGTATCTCGGTCTTCTAATTGATAACCAAATGTCTCTATCTTATCAACCACTTCTACTGTATTTTTTGGTTCTTCAAGAGGTTTTTCTTTCAAAAAAGTACAACCTACCATGACACTCATCACAATAACCAAAATTAAAATAATACTTATAAACACTATTTTTTTATTTTTATTTTTCATTTTTTCTCCTTTTTTATTGCAATCTGACCTTATTTTTGTTATGATTAAAACATGCAGGTGTAGTACAATGGTTAGTATACGACCTTGCCAAGGTTGAGATGGCGGTTCGATCCCGCTCACTTGCTCCAAATGAATATAACTTACAAAAGTAAGTTTTTTTTATTTTCTATTTACGATTTAATTATACACTAAATTTTCTAAGTTTTATAGCCAATTTTAAAAAAATATTCTTTTTTCTTATATGAAATGATTCTAAATATTTAAAAAAAGCATAAAATCTAGTAAAGTCAAAATAAGAAAGTTGACAAATTTATGTAAAGGTGCTATAATTCTATTACGTGGTGCATTATTCTAGTCACATAACCAATATGAAGATAGGGCTAAAAATCTATCAATTGTGTGAAAGCACTTTATATATTCTGCTTTTTTCGCCCAGAGAAGGGTGGATATATAATTTCAGATTTAAGGAAAGTTATAATGGCATATAACCCATCTCCTTTTATCGAGGCAAATCATTATATAAAAGCACATGTCGTGCGTGATAATGTGGGATAATCGATTCTATGATTTGAAAACATTACTTGCAAAAGCGAATAAGTATTGATTATTATGTGTTTGGGAAAACCTCTAGAGTGTCAACATCACAAGGATTAAGGTACGGACTAAGTGGCAATCGAGTAATTAAAATGGTGACATTTAATTATTTTCCTTAAAGAGAAATCACCCAAGGGTAACCGAAGGCGAGAAAATAGAGAAATTCAACTCGACCTAAGCCGTAAAATTAATTTGTGAGATACCACTTCTGTTATTTAAAAAAAGTTCAAAAGAACTTTTTTTATTTGTATACACTTATTATTTTACAGTTAATAAAAAGCTCGACTTAATATCGAACCTTTTTACTTTTTAATTCAGTTTACTTTCCAAGGATTATCTTTTGAACCATTACCACTAATTGATGTAATACCTGATTTCAAAATGACAATGGGACGAAGAAAATTAGATACTGTTAGATCAGAAAATTGACCATACGCGTAATTATAAATAGGAGCTGTTGTTACGTCTCCATCAGAATCCACAATTCTAACATAATAATAGTATTCCATACCCCCTGGATTATCAGTTACAGAATATTCACGGCTTCCTATATAATATCCTGAAGAGCTCTTTAAGCTATTACAAGCTTCTTGTACTAATTTTATATCATTTTCATACAACTTACCATTCTCTTCTTCTTCATAACCCATATACCTTGATCCGGCTGTAATGCCACTAGTTTCATAACTCGTTGCTAAACGTTTTAATATTCGCACATAACCATCATAACCCGTTTGAGAGTATAAAGTAACTGCATTACTGGATGTATTTTCTGATATCATTTCAATCGTACCATCATCATTCTTTTTTATAATTCTCCATAAATTTAATTCACTTGGATTAATTATTTGATCTTCATAACCTGTATCACTTTTAGATATTTCAAAATTTGTTTGACTTGGTGTATAACTTACATAATCACCTATTTTTGCTTCATTTATATTAGAAGCTATTTGAAATTCTACATTACAAGTTACTTTAGTATTTCCATTACTGTTAACATTTACAACTCCCCATAAATCATTATTCCAGACTGCTGTAACACCTTTTTCACAAGTTACATTTTTTCCTACATAACCTGAATTTCTATTCGGAAAAACCGTTCCTTTTACACCATCAATTGTAAAGGCAAGTTGAATATCGCCTTGATCAAAGTCAGGGATTCTCCCCATAATAACATTAATTTTTACTCGAATTATAATCACATCTATTATAATTAATTGAATTATACAAATAATTCATACTTGACACAATACAAAACATCGCATATTTTAGCATCCTAAAAAATAATGATTATAATGAATTTTTTTACGCTAAAGAAATCTTTTATGTTAAAATAAAGAAACAGAGAGGTTGAAAAAATTGAAAAACAAATGGATTATACAAGTATTTATTTTATCTTTTATTCTATCCGCCTTATTTAGTGGCTTATCGTCTTATTTATCAAATTTAAACATTATTCTACTAACTATCGTTTTAATCCTTGTCATTTTAATAGGTATTTTATTTGATATGATTGGTGTGGCAACCTTAACCGCTTTAGAAGCCCCTTTTCACGCTAGAAATTCGAAAAAAATAAAAGAAGCTCAAGCCTGTATAAAACTTTTAAAAAACAGTACCAAAGTATCGAGTGTCTGTAACGACATCATTGGAGACATCTGTGGTATTATCAGTGGAAGTCTAGGTGCTTCTTTAGCCGTCTACTTAATAACGCTTGGGATGAATCCTCTTCTTGCAACCATTTTAATTACGTCCTTCATTTCTTCCTTAACCGTAGGAGGTAAAGCCCTATGCAAAAACATTGCCACAAAAAAAAGTGATTCAATTGTCCTAATCACTGGTAAAATACTAAATATCTTTCATCGCTAATCCGCTTGAATCACATATTCTTTAAACTTATCGCCCTTTTCTTCATAATTCTTAAATTGTTCATAACTACTAGCTGCTGGAGAGAGTAAACAAAGGGTATTTTTTTTTGTCACTTTTTTAGCCACTTCCACTGCTTCTTTTAACGTAGTAACCAAAAAAACTTTTTCTTGGGGTAAAAAAGAGGCGATTTTATGTCCAGTTGTAGGCATACAAATAAAATGTTCAATAGAAGATTTTTTTAAATAGTCAATTAACTTCTCATAAGAAATACCACGGTCCATCCCACCAAAAATTAATGTATTAACGTTTTCTAAAGCCTCGATATCATTAATGGTTGCTTCTGGAATCGTTGATAACATCGACCTATAATATGTAACAAAATTAAAAGTACCAATACTTTCCAAACGATATTTAAGAGTATTAAATTGATTAGCAACTCCAACCGCTTTTTCATTATCAAAATGAAGAAGTTCCATGACCGTTAAAGCAAAAACAATATTTTCTAAATTATGTTGACCTAACAAATGTCTTTTTAAAGTTGTATCATATATTTTTTTATCATGAAAATAAACAGCTTGCTCTCTTTTAAAAACATCACTTTTAGAATCTTCTAAGTTAATTTGATAAGCTTGACTTAAATAATGATTCTCTAATACTTTAGAAGCCAAAGTTTTATTAAAAGAAGAATAAACCATAAAATCTTGTTCGTCTTGAAACTTAAACATATTGAGTTTAATCGCATGGTAATGGGAAACACTTCCCGCATGATCTAAATGGTCTTCAAATAAATTAAGAATCACACCAATATGAGGAGAAACTTTCAAAAACTCCAGCTGATGACTCGACATTTCTAACACAAATAAAGTTTCCTCATTAGAATCTTTTAAAACATCAAAAAGAGGAATGCCAATATTACCTGCCAAAATACAATTTTCATTTTGATCTTTAATCATTTCATAAATTAGAGAACTAGTTGTACTTTTACCTTTTGTTCCTGTAATTCCAATCACATTTTTTCGATTGACTTCTAAAAAAAGCTCCATTTGAGAAGTAATTTTATCTTTTATTGAATTTATATCTGTATCTTTTAAAGAAATACCTGGAGTTTTAATAATTAACTCATAAACATCCAACGAATCTAAATACGCATCCCCTGTAACAATATTCAAAAAATCATCTTTTTCTAAATTCTCATTACTAATAGGATTTTTATCCAAAATCGTTAAGGGTTGCTCTTTTAAATACGTTCGAATAAATTGATACGTAGACTTTCCTTCTCTACCAAATCCTAATAAAGCAATTTTTTTATCTTTTAACTGATTAATAATTTTTTCAATCATTTTTTATCGCTCTTTTCAAAATACCTTCAAAACGCTCATTTAACTGATGGTCTGGATTCCAATAATTCTCTAAAGATTGATTCTCGGTTAAAGGATAATGTTCTTGATAATACTTTAATAAAAAAGGTAAATCTCCCCCTAATTTTTTGATGGTTTTACAAATAGCATAATTAATCTCTTCATAAGTGCCCACACAATCAAAAGGCTTATTTTCTCCATAACCTAATAAATCAATAAACAGAGGTAACAACTCTTTCTTTTCAAACAAGTCCTCTTTAAAAATAGAGATCAATTCTTCTTTATATAAAAAAGGGCTAAGCATGGCATACACAAACAAGCATTTTGCACAAGCATTACACCAAATCCAAGGATTTTCTTTACTCCCAGGATTACAACTTTTGAAAATCGAATGATACGCTGGCATATTAGAAAAAAGCTTTCCAATTTGGTACTCATTAATCGGACGCAAAAAAGAAAAATAATGAATAGGAATGTTAAAATAACGTTTTGTATAGGCATTAAAATCTTGTTCAAATTCATAAGACTTAGAATACTGATGATTAACGTTTGTCCCAACGACATTAGACTCATTAGCACTCGCTTCATTTGACAAAACAATATATTCTTTATCATTTAAATAAGCGGTTAAAAAAGAAGTAAAAGCAACCATACTTGAAAAAGGCGTATGACCATTTAAAAAACCTCTTTTATTTAATTCAACAATTTTTAAATCCAAATTTCTTTTAATTTTAAAAATAGAATCTTCATCTAAACCTGAAACATGAGCACAATGAAGCATAACAGGTTTAGGATTAATAATAAAAGCACTTCGGTCTTTCTCTTCTTTTAAAAGTTCTAAACTGACACAAGAATCTTTTCCTCCACCAATAGCAATCATGACGCCATTTCCATCATAATTTAAATTGAATGGTTTCCTTTCTTTTCCTAAAAAATGAAAAGTAACAAAATCATCATAATGCACTTCGATATTATTAGTGTAAAAAAATTCTCCTAATCCTAAAAAATAAAGTTTTTTAAACCAAGCGGTTTGCTCTTCATTAAGTGAACCACATTTTACAAGAATATTTGGTGGAAGGCAACATTTATAATAACTCATCATTTCAACCATTCCCAAATGAAAGACAATGTTTTCAACCAAATCATCGACTTTTTTATGCTTTAATTTAGGAATTTCTAAACTAGGAGTAAACGTTTCTAACCCAGGTATTTCAAAATAAAAAGTAATGTTCAAGCACTTTTCGTGTTCTTCGATTTTATAGTGATCATAAATAAATGTATCGTATTTTCTAATTTCTTCTAAGCTCATAAAATCCGTCCTTTTCTTTATTATAAAGTATATGAAAAGAAAAAAGAAGTTATTTTTTAAATTGCACGTTTAAAAAGTATACCATTTCTTTTCTTCCCCTAAAATGGAAGGCTCCCCATGTCCAGGATAAATTTTAATATTCAAAGGATAAGTAAAAATAAGCTCTAAACTGTGTCGCATCTCTTCTTCATTTCCACCCTCTAAATCCATTCTACCAATAGTTCCTTTAAATAAAAAATCTCCTGTAAACATCACATTTTCTTCATGAAAATAAAACGTTAAAGAATCTTTAGAATGACCAGGCGTTTGAAGGATTTCATAAGAAAAATTTTTTATCTTATCATTTACAACCAATTTATTTTTATTTAACAAATAATCTAAAGCACCGATATGATCGAAGTGATGATGCGTCACCAAAATCCCTACAACCTCTTTGTCTTCTATCGCTTGTTCTATTTTTTCTAACTCATCTCCAGGATCAATGATAATGACTTCTCGTCCCTTAGAAACTAAATAACAATTAGCTTGTAAAGAGCCAACAGGAATCCTTTGTATTGACATACGTAACACCTCTTTTACAAAAGATTATATCATTTATAAAAAAATAATGCTAATTTTATGCTATACTTAATTTAGGTGATTCTATGAATTTTTTTACATTTTTATTAATTCTTTTAATTATTGGAGGTTCAGGAGCATTAGTGTATGTTTTTTACTTTAATAAAATGCAATATTTAAAAACAAAAATCGAACACTCAGAAAGCATCATTGATGAAACACTAAGAATTCGATACGACTACTTAGTTCGAATTGATAGCATTACAAAATCATCCTTAAACGATAGTAAAGAATATTTTAAAGAATATATAAATTTAAAAAATAAAAACCTCACAAACTTTGAATTAGACAGAAAATTAAGAGAAGCCTTTAACATTGTTTATAAATTAAAAGACGATTTTGAAGAACTAGGTAAAAATAAAGAATTCAAAGAAATATTAAACAGCATAAAAGAAACAGATGAAAAAATAACAGCGATTACCACTTATTATAATAAAAATACCAATGATTTAAACGGCTTTATTCGTAAATTTCCTTCCGCTATGATTGCCAAAATTCATAAATTTCAAATTAAACCTTTCTTTGATGGAAAAGACATGACCGATGATATTTATGATGATTTTAAACTATAAAATTAAGTTTCTTTGATAAGTGTATTCAATTAGTTCAAGCATATTTTCTCTTTCAAGAGTATAGGTTTGAATTATTTTTTTTACAAATTCTAAAGGCTTTTCTCCCATATAGGATTCTGGAAAATACAATTCTTTTTCAACAATATTTTGTAAGGCATTCATTAAGTCATATTTCATAAAATCATTATATAAAGAAGCATTGATTTTAAAACTTTTTCTAGTTGCATCCAATAAAAAACGAGTCACATTTACTTTAAAAGAAGTTCCAGCGTTTCTTTTTAAAGCATAAACATAATCAAGCAAATCCGTTTTTGTAAGGCGTTCATAAGTGTAAAGGTAGGTTAAAATATTAAAAACTTCTAACCAATCTTTGCATAATCCATACCCCCCCCCGATATTCCAGTATCGACTTTTTCAATATAAGCCTTATGCTCTTTTTTGACTATATTTGATATAGCATTTTTATAAAAAAGCTTTCTAATCATAGGAGAAACAGTAAATTCAATTACTTTTTGCTTATCATCAAGAGGATAATTTTCAATTTTTTGAACCAACATTTTAAATTTTTCTAAATTAAAAACCATTTTTTTCAATTGATATTTACTTTCACATAAAATATCTTTTTCAATTATTTCTCTTAACTTTTTTTGAACGTAGTAAAAATGATGCTTAGACGATCCAGAAAAATAAATATAACTGTCATAACTAGATAAAAAATTAGCTCTATTAAAGTCATAATTTTGAAAAGTATTCATTCCTTCATAACGATAGAATTTAGGAAAATCTTCTAACTTTAAATAAACTTCTTCGTAAAGTGCCATAAAACCCACCCCTTTTAAAACGAGGTTATCATAGCAAAAAAAAAGAATTTTGACAAGTAGTCGAAAGATTATAGTCCTAATTCATTAGTCACTTCTTTGGTTATCTCTTCCTTTTTTAAAAAAAAGTTTTGCGCTAAAATATCCGCCAATTCCTCTTCAATATTTAACTTTATTTCATCATATTTTTCTAAATAAGATAAAGTCTTTTCGATAGGAAACACTACATCACTTAAATCATTAAAAACATTTGACACGGGTGCACCGTAGTCATCAACATAAAAATATAAATGCCCTTTAATACCAAACCAAGTAGTTATTTCATCACAAATCAAAAAGACTTCCATTTTTCTTTCAAACTGTATTCTGGTAACAAAAGGCGTTATTATTCATGAATTAAACATTCAATAAAAACTTTCTTTTCCATTTGTTTTATCTATTTTATTACACCAACAAATGACTCTTTTATTTATATCAAATCGATCTAATATCATATTTCTACTTATTCCTCAAATCCCAATCAATTGGCTGTAAACCTTTTTTTTCTAAAAATTCATTGGTTTTAGAAAAAGGTTTACTCCCAAAAAAACCATAATTAGCTGAAAAAGGACTTGGATGAGCACTTGTTAACACCAAATGCTGAGGATTAGTAATTAAAACTTTCTTTTCCTTAGCAAAATTTCCCCATAGAATAAATACAACAGGTTCTTTTTTTTCATTTAAAACTCGAATAATATAATCCGTGAGTCTTTCCCAACCTAAATTTCGATGACTTGCTGGGGTATCTTTCACAACGGTTAAAACCGCATTTAGCATTAAAACACCTTGTCTAGCCCAATTCGTTAAATCGCCTTCTTCGTAAGGGGGAATATCTAAATCACTTTCTAATTCTTTATAAATATTTTTTAAAGAGGGCGGTATTTTAATTCCTTTTTGAACCGAAAAAGATAAACCATGGGCTTCCCCTTCTCCATGATAAGGATCTTGCCCCACAATCACCACTTTTACATCTTTATAAGGTGTTAATTTCAAGGCATTAAAAACATAATCTTTCGGTGGAAAAATAGTTTTTGTGTCATACTCCTCTTCTACAATATGATAAAATTTCTTAAACCCCTCACTTTCAAACACAATTTTTAAAACGTCATCCCAATCATTTTGAATCATTTTTTAATACCTACTTTCTTGTTTTCTTAAATAAAGCGCATAGAACGCTAAAAGAATTTGAAATAAAATAAACAAAAAGATATAGCGTATTCCATACAAAAGAGCCCAACCACACAAAAACACCCCAATACTTGTTGCTACATACTCAATCATTTCTTTTAAATTATTAAATGCTAACTGGTCCTCATCATTGTAGCGATTAACATAAGGCGCATCCGTAATATCAATATACGCATCACTACTAAGTTCCACAAAAATAAATGCCAGTAAAATGAGTATTTTTTGATTAAAAATAAAGGCAAGTAAATATAAAAATAATCTTATACCAAACTTTAAAGAAAGATTGATATAGTTATTTTTCAAAGTAAACTTTGCAATCACTAAAGATCCTACTATGACAGAACCAATTCCTAATAAAATACTATAATTCGAAATAGTACTGACGGAAAATTCAAAATAATCATTTTGAATCGCATTTAAACGCCACTCTTCACTATTGGAATGCCTTTTCCCTTTAAACCCCACATAGTCAAGATATATAGGAACAATACATTTTCCATTTGTTCCATAGAATCCATCTTCTACATATTTAGACTTCGCAATTTTTTTTAAATAAGGAGTTCTCTCTTCTAACTTTCCATAAACAAAATGATGCCGTGTTTCTAACACATTTTTTTCAAAACCTCACTATATTCCATAACTAAACCTCCTATTTATGATAATTTTCATGATGATTAATTTTAAAAGCCCGGTATATTTGTTCTAACAAAACTCCACGAAATAACCCATGAGGGAAGGTCATTTTGGAAAAAGTTAAAGAAAAATTACTTCTTTGTTTTACTTTAGGAGATAATCCCAAAGAACTTCCAATCACAAAAGTAATGCAACTAGTTTTAATAAATGTAGAATCAAGCATATCAGCAAATTCAACACTATCTAAACACTGTCCTTCTATTTCTAAAGTAATCACATAATCTTTTTCCCCTATGTGTTTTAAAATACTCTTTTCTTCCCTCTCTAAGCTCTCTTCATCTTTTAATTCAATGATTTCTATTTTATGATATTTAGAGATTCTTTTGGTATAATCAGCAACTAATTCGATTAAATAAGATTCCTTTAACTTTCCTAAACAAATAATCTTTAACATACAACTTCTGTAATCTCCGATTGCTTGGCACATTCAATATCAGAAAATTCAATGTCATATTCTTTAAATGTTTCATGAATCATTTCTAAAGCTTTTTCACTTGTATTATTAATGTGACTTAAATGCATTAAAATTATTTTTTTTGTATGAGGACCGACCAATTTCGTTAAATAGAAAGAGGAATCCTTATTCGATAAATGGCCATAACTTCCAACCACTCGCGTTTTTAACCATTTAGGATAAGGACCATTCATCAGCATTTCAATATCATGGTTACTTTCGAATAAATAAATATCTTTATCTTTTAAAAGATTAAAATATTTTCGATTAATATACCCTGTATCTGTCACATACACAACCGATTCTTTATGACTTTCTATAATAAAATTTCGAGCGTCTGGTGCATCATGAGAAGACTTAATTGAATCAATTTTAACATCTTTTAAATAAATAGTATCTTCAAATAAAATTAAGTTTTCATACTCTTTAAGATTTTCTAAATCGGGTAACATTTCTTTACTCACATAAACAGGCGTTTTATAACGGTTAGTAAAAGTTTTTAAAGCACTTGTATGATCTTTATGGGTATGAGAAATAATAATAGCATCAATGTCTTTTGGATTCACTTCAATACTTTCTAATTTTTCACGTATATATTTTGCATTTTTACCTAAATCCAAAATTATTTTAGACTCCTGAGTTTCAATATAAGTAGCATTACCTTCACTACCACTCGCTAAAACAACGACTTTCATTATCTAAACAAACTCCATGGATTAATCCAAGTACCTTTATTTGGTTCGCCTTTAGAAACACCAAAATGCAAATGTGTTCCAGTAGAGGAACCACTACTTCCCATATAACCAATCACTTGACCACGCGTCACTTGATCTCCGATATTAACGTTTACGTTATTTGTTAAATGGGCATACATAGTATAATAGCCGTTCTCATGACGAATTACCACATAATTTCCATACGTCCCACCACATTGATTACGGTAATACCCCACATTAGGACAAGTATGAAATTGATCTACCACTTCACCCGCTTGAGAGGCATAAATAGGAGAACCCATACCTGTACCAGAAATATCAATGGCATCGTGGAAAGAGCCCCAACGCCATGCAAAATCAGAAGTAATAACATAAGGACGATTCGTTGGCCATCCCCAATATTTACCATTATCTTGATAGCCTCCATTTGGTTTATATCCTCCTTTTGTTGTAATTTCATTTTGAGTTTCTCGAATCACCACATCACTAATCTTATCAAAACCTTGATTTTCTTCCCCATTTACAATTTGTGTTCTCTTACTCGTTCGAACAATTCCTGGAATTCCTACTTGTGTGACTTCACTATAATCAAATGGTTTACTAGAATCATAAACCACTTCTTTTTCATAAACTTGTTCAGCATCTTCAACAGAATAAATACTTTCTACCAAAGTTAAAATAGGGTTAATCAGTGTAATATTAACCTTTTCACCAATCGCTAAAATACTTTCCTCACTCTTATATTTAGGATTAGCAATTAAAAATTCCTTCGTATTTAACTGATTATCAGAAGAAATAGACGCAATCGTATCCCCCGATTTCACCGTATAACTACTTTGTTCTTTATTTGATCCAAAAAGTAAAAATTGGGTCAGTTCAATAGGATCCGTATAAATTTTTTGATTCACACTAATATGAGCGGGTTTTACTGTAATGGTTTCCTCAAAATACATATTTTCAATAATTCGTCCTACATCTTCAATTTCCTCTTGTTTATTATTAATATATTTACTAAAATCACTTTCCTCAACAAACGCATTAATAACACTTTTTAAAGAATCTTCAAAAATTTGATGATTTAAAACATATAAAACTAAATCTTCTTTACCTTCCTTATTAAACTTAATTTTAATCACATAACCTTCAATTGTAAAATCATCCTCATCTTTAATCTTATCATAAATCTCTTGAGCACTAATTACGTTTTGATTATAAGTCTTATACTCTTTAATTTCAAATCCATTAGGAGGATAAACATGATCCACTTGATAGGTTTCTTTTATTTCTTTTTGCTCTTCATTAATAAGGGCATATAACTCATCTTGATCATCGATTAAACCTAACTTATTCCCATTTAAATAAACTTGATAAACTTTATAAGCCTGGTTATAAATACGCTCACTAAAACCTACCACCATAAATAAAAAAACCAGTCCCATTGTTATAAAAATGGTTCGAATTTTATCCTTCTTTTTCATGAATTCACTCCTTCTTCATTCGTTACTTTCAAATAATTTTTAAAGCAACTCTTATCAAGTTCAAACAAAAGATTAATTAAACCCGTCGATCCTCGACGATGTTTCGCAATAATTAAATCCGCTGGAACAATCGTTTCCTTTTTTTCACTTGTTTTCGCTTGATTATAATCCGCACGATCAATAAATAAAACCAAATCCGCATCCTGTTCAATAGAACCTGATTCACGCAAATCACTTAATTTAGGTTGCTTCGATTCCCTTCGTTGTTCTACCCCACGATTTAATTGAGCAAGAGCAATAACTGGAACTTTTAATTCCATAGCCAACGTTTTTAAACTACGAGAAATATCAGATACTTCCACTTGTCTAGACTCGGTTCTAGCTCCACTTGTTAATAACTGTAAATAGTCGATAACCACTAAAGCCAGGCCCTTTTCGCCTCTGGCAAGACTTCGACACTTTGCTTTAATTTCAGGAGCCGTAATAGAGGCATTGTCTTCAATATAAATATTTGTATCCGCCAGTTGACTCATGGCTTCATTAAATTTTTTCCAATCTGTATTATTAAGCATTCCAGTCTTTAATTTGTCCGCTTCAATACTTCCTACAGCACTAATCATACGATTAACCAATTGGTCCGCACTCATTTCTAAATTAAAAATAGCAATGGCTTTATCAGTCGTTTTCGCCGCATTCACCGCTAGATTTAAAGCAAAAGCGGTTTTACCCATACCTGGCCTTGCCGCAATAATAATAAGTTCACTTTCATGTAAGCCACTTGTTGCTTTATCCAAATCATAAAAACCTGTTTCCAAACCAGTAATAACACTTTTATTACGAGCCAAAATCTCGATATTTTCTTGAGCTCTTCTTAACGCATCCTTAATCGTAATAAATTCACTGGTTGTTCTTGCTCGTGCCACCAATGCCACTTTTCTTTCCGCCTGATCTAAAGTCGTACTCAAGTCTTTTTCTTCTTCATAACTCTCAGTAATAATATCCGTCGCCGCATCAATTAAATTTCTTCGAATGGCTTTTTCTTTAACAATTTTAATGTAAGAATCCACATTAGAAGCGTTAACAACCGAATCAATAACTTCAGAAAGATAATCCAAGCCTCCAATTGCGTTCAAATTCTTTTGTTTATCTAACTCATCTGTGACAGTCGTGATATCAATCGGCGTTCCAGTTTTATAAAGATTTTCTAAAGCTTTAAAAATTTTTTTATTGGCTTCATTATAAAACATCGATTCATTGACTTCTTCAACAATCTTTTCTAAAGCCGACTTATTTAAAAAACAAACTCCTAAAACGCTCATCTCAGCTTCTTTATTCTGAGGCATTTGCTTTACAGCCATATCACCACTCCTTACTTTTCTTTTAAATGAATCATGACTTTAAATTTCACTTGTTTATGAAGCTCAAATTGGATTTCATAAGATCCTAAAGCATCAATCGTCTGAGACAAATGAATACATTTTTTATCCACAATAATTCCTTGCTCTTTAAGTTTTTCACTAATTTGCTTAGATGAAACAGAGCCAAAAGTTTTTCCTTCCTTTCCAGTTTTTAAATAAAAAACTAAATTAGCTTTTTCTATTTTTTCTTTAACTAAAATTAAGGATTCAATTAAATTTTCTTCATTTATTTTTCTTTCCGTTTGCTCTTGATCTAATACTTCTTTACTTCTTTTTGAATAAGGGACCGCTAACTTATTTTTAATTAAAAAATTATTAGCATAACCATCACTAACTTCTATAATATCATCCTTTTTTCCTTGCTTTTTAACATCTTGAAGTAATATGACTTTCATAAAATCCCAACCTTTCGTCTCTTAAATATTATATCACATTCTTTTAAAAGAAAGAAAAAAATACTAGCATAAGTAATGTATTTTTTGATAAAAAAAATAGACAGTTGTCTATTTAACATAAGGTATTAAAGCCATAAATCTAGCATATTTAATTTGTTGAGCAATGTGTCTTTGATGTTTCGCACAAGCACCTGTCATACGACGAGGTAAAATCTTTCCTTTTTCATTAATATATTTATTAATAATCATAACATCTTTATAATCAACACTTTTACCAGCACACATTTGGCAAATTTTTTTCTTCTTACGACGAAATTCTGGCATAATCTATTCTCCTTTCTTGTTTAGAATGGTAAATCATCATCCGTTAAGGCAATTTCTTCTCCAAAATCTTTATAGGGATCTTCAGAGATATCAGAAGTAGGAATATCACTCGCTGAATAATGATCATTGGTATTAGAAGAGTAATTGTTCTCTTTATTTAAACTATCGCCTTTCGTTCCTAAAAAAGTAACATTATCACAAATAATATCAGTCGTATAACGTTTTGAACCATCTTGAGCATCATAGCTTCCTGTTTGAATACGACCTTCTACAGCAACTTGAGTTCCTTTTACACAATATTTGGCAATATTCTCAGCTTGTTTTCTCCAAGCTACACAATTAATAAAATCAGCGCCTCTTTCACCATTTTGATCTTGATAAGTACGAGTTACAGCAATAGTAAATCGTGTTACACTTGAACCACTCATTGTACTACGCATTTCTGGATCTCTAGCAAGTCTTCCAATTAATATAACTTTATTCATAATTCTTACTCCTCATCTAATCGAATGATTAAATGTCTTAAAATATTTTCATTTAATGATGCTTTACGATCAAGTTCACTTCTAGCATTATTATCCGCTTCAATAATCATAACGTAATAATACCCACTGATTTCTTTTTTAATTGGATAAGCTAATTTTTTTTCACCAAGTTCATTGAATTCTACAACTTTACCTTTATTATCCGTAACAATGGTTTTCATAGATTCAGCACATTTTTTAATATCCGCACTTTCCTGTGCAGACTTAACTATAAACATAACTTCATATTTTTTCATATTCTACACCTCCTTATGGTCTAACTCGGCTTTAGTTTTCCTAAAGCAAGGAGTAAATTCATACTCGCTTAAGATTATAACAAAAATAACCTTTAATGTAAACTATTTATTTTTTTTAAAATTATGACTAAAAATTTAATCGCTTCATTCATCTTTATCTTTATAAGGCATTCTAATTCGTTCTAAACGATGACTTCCTTCTACAACATTTTCTTGGAAATCCCCAAAAAGCCTTTGATATTCTTTTTTCATTTCTTCAAAAGTAGGATGATCCAAAAGTAAAAGTCTTACCAAAGCCATAAATCTTCCATGAGAAGCCAAATAAGAATAAACCTCATGGATGATTCTTTCATCTAAAGCGGTTAATATATTTTGTTGTAACGATTCAGGAACTTCTTTAAAAAATCCAACCTCATCTCCTAATTCATAAACTAAGCGATAAAACATTTCTAAATTTCCCTTAAACATTCTATTTTTGATGACTTTTTCTAATAAAACGAATTGATGATGCACCTTTATTTCTTTAAATAAAGGTCTTTTTTCTGTTTCTATTTTTTCCGTTTCCCAAACCGAAACATTCAAAAATTCATAGCTTTGAAGAACTGGAACACGCATCTCTTTTAATTCTTCTTTTAGAATATAGACTCTTAAAAGTTCAATATCATTAGGCAAAAATTGCCCATTTTGAGTTCGCTTTCTTTTAATTTCTGTTAATATCTTTTCTTTCATAGCTTCAAACCAAACGTCTTCATTCTTATATTTATAGGTAAAAAAATCGATACTTTCAATAGAACCTCGCATCACCTCATACTTTATGGGTTCATTATCGAAACCATAAGGCATTAAATCAATCATTAATCTATTCATTTCCATAACTACTCTCCAAAATTATTTTAACAAAAAGAACCAAAAGAAAAAAGACCCATTAGTCTTTTGATTTTCCAAGCAAATTCAATAAATCCAAGAAAATATTAATATAATCTAAATACAAATTTAAAGCACCAACAATGCTTAAATTATCTTCTGGAATATCACTGTTTTCAGCAAGTCTCTTAATCTTTTGAACATCATAAGCGGTAAATCCCATAAAGACAACCAAGCTGACTAAAGTTAAAACAAAGTCAAATTGTTCATAATTCAAGAAAAGATTTACTAAAAAACAAATAATCACACCAAGTAAAATCATCATTAAATACGTGCCTATTTTTGTTAAATCCAATTTTGTAAAATACCCAATAAGACCAAAAACCAGAAAAACAACCGCCGCAATTAGAAAAACATATAAAATAGATGATAAACTATAAATAACAAAGATTGAAGATAATGAAAGTCCTGTCACAAAACTATAAATAATAAAACAAATCCTTGCCATATTTTTACTCATCGAATGCACTTTTGCTGATAAAAAGATGACTAATATTAACTCCACAATACACAAAACAATATAAATGGAATTCTTATAAATATTAATAATCATAGTTTCATTCGAAGCAACACCATAACCGGTAACAAAAGTGACCAATAGACCTATAAACATCCAAATAAATGTTTTACTCATTAATTTACTTTCCATACGATTCCTCCTAAATCAATATATGTATTATATCACGCTTCCATACAAAAGCAAAGACTAGACATTAAAACGGAAATAAACAATATCGCCATCTTGCATCAAATAATCTTTTCCTTCTAAATACAACTTACCTCGTTCTTGAACCAATTTATCATCTTTTAATTCTTCTAAATCATTAAACTTCATGATCTCCGCTTTTATAAAACCTCTTTCAATATCACTGTGAATCAGTCCAGCACATGATTTAGCATTCATTCCTTTTTTAAAGGTCCAAGCTTTCACCTCATCTTTACCCACCGTAAAGAAAGTTTGTAAGCCCAAAAGATCATACGTTGCAAAAATAAGTTTATCTAGTCCACTCGAAGAAATACCTAAATCATTTAAGAAAGCTTGTTTTTCACTACTTTCTAATTCAGCCAATTCCGATTCAATCTTGGCACACATCACAATAACCGAAGCGTTTTCTTTAGAAGCATAAGAGCGAACTTCTTTCGTATAGTCATTCTCTTCCAAAACCACATCCTCTTCTAAAACATTCGCAACATAAATCATGGGTTTTAAAGTAATAAAATTAAAGGATTTTAAAAGATTAACTTCTTCTTCTAAAAAATCGACAAGTCTTAAAGGCTGATTATCTAGTAATGCACTTTGAGCTTTTTTTAAAGCTTCTAATTCCTGTAAAGATTCTTTATCCTTTGTAGTCATAGCCTTTTTTTCAATTTTAGAAATTCGATTTTCAATGATTTCTAAATCCGCCAAAATGAGTTCTAGATTAATAATCTCAATATCACGTATGGGATCCACTTCGCCTTCAACATGAATAATCGAAGAATCTTTAAAACAACGGACGACTTCTACAATCGCATCCACTTCACGAATATGAGACAAAAACTTATTGCCAAGTCCTTCACCTTTAGAAGCCCCTTTAACCAAACCAGCAATATCCGTAAATTCAAAAGTTGTAGGGACACAAGAATTTGGTACATATAAATTTTCTAAAAACTCTAATCTTGAATCGGGAACCGTCACCATACCAACGTTAGGATCAATCGTTGCAAAGGGATAATTCGCCGCTAGAATATTTTTTTTTGTTATAGCATTAAAAAGGGTCGATTTACCCACATTCGGTAACCCAACGATACCCGCTTTTAAAGACATAAATAATCACCTCTTATAAAGTTGGAAAAGCACCAATTCCTATTGGAACTCCTACTATATACCAACCAATTAATATTGTCAACAAAAGAACAAGTGTCAAAAAACTAAATGGAAGCATATAACGAATGGATTTTAAAAGATTAATCGGTTTTCTTCCTTGATTATATTTTTCAAGTAAAGCTAAATAAATAACAAAATAAGCAAACAGTGGCGTAAGCCCAATAGAAACCGATTCTCCAAAACGGAAAATAACTTGAGCAAATTCTGGAGACATCCCCGCTTTCATAAACACGGGAATGGCCACCCCTGATAGAATAGACCATCTAGAAAGTGAAGAAGGCAACAAAAGTGTAGAAAAGACGGTTACAAAAAATAAAAGTAAAATAAGGGGAATACCTGTAAAAGAAGATTCCTCAATAAGGGTTGCTAAAAAAGTGGTCGCCACATTTCCAATATTTGTATATTTAAAAACATTAATCAAGATCGAAACAAAGAAAATCAAAACAAGTGTCTGACCAATCCCATCCAAAGAATGACCTAAATCTTCACATAAATCTTTATTATTTCGAATCGTTTTAGCACCAATGCCATAAAAGAAACCTAAAATAACAAAGCCCATGGTTACTATAAATACAAACCCTGTACTAAAAAATGAATTGTAACTAAACAGTTTATCAATATAGAAAACTTGACTCTGATCAAGTAACTTTCCTGAAAAAGGAAGTCCTGGAATAATATTATACATAAAAATTAAAAAATAGATTAAGAAAGCAACAATAGCGAAGCAAAGACCTTTTTTCTCATTCTTTCCCATAAAAAATTCTTCTTCGACTTCTGTCTCTGGAAACTCATATTTATCAAGTTTATAAACCAAATACCTCTCGACAATTTGAGTAATAAAAATAGCCATTAAAAGAATAGATAAAACCATTACAAATAAGAAGCTTCCTACTTCAATCACATAGTTGGCATCCACCACACGAGAAGCTAAAGTCGTTAACGACAAAAGCGAAGAATCCATACTTGTAAAAACAACACTGAGTCCATAACCACACGTTAATCCCGCAAAAGAAGCAATAATGCCTAAACTTGGATTTCTTTTTCCATAACGGAACAAAATGCCCGCTAAAGGAAGCATGATAATGAATGAAATATCTCCAATAAAACTTAGCAGAATACTTAATAAAACAAGAACAAACGTTACATGAATTTTTTTAGCATTCTTAGTAAGCAAAGTAATAGCGACCTTTAAAAAGCCACTTTTCTCCATAATACCAATACCAATTAAAACAATCAGTAAGCTACTTAAAGGTGTAAAAAGCGTAAAATTACTCACGGTACTTGTAAAAATATATTTTAAACCTCTTAAACTAAAAAGAGAAGAAACCTCAGCAATATACGTATTGTATTCTAAAGAAGTAGGACTAATCTTTCTAGAAGTCACTTGAACCCCAAGTAAAGATAACACTCCACTCAAAACAATCGTAACCCCAATCATAATTAAAAGGGTCATAATGGGATGTAAAGTTATTTTTTCTTTTAATTTATTTACGTTCATTTGTATCACCTAATACTTTTTTTAATTTTCGTTCAAATTCCAAACGATCCATCATAATCTCTCGTCCACAATTTTGACATTTAATTTTAATATCGACCCCTACTCTTGTCACCCTCCATAAATTTTCTCCACACGCATGGGCTTTTTTCATAATAACCAAATCATTTAATTTATAATTTTTATTCATGATGCACCTCTATCTGTTGATAAGGAATTTTAATATTTTCCTTATCATAAATATTTTTAATAATTTTTAAAGCCTCTCTTTTAATTTGCCATTGATCATCTTGTGAACAAGAAATACTAATTGAAAAATGAACCGCATGATCACCTAAAGAAGATATACCCATGTATTTTGTTTCCTTATGAACGCCATTAATTTTCATAATTTCTTTAAGAATCTTTTGAATCGCTTTTTCAACCACTTCCGTTTTGGATTCATAACTAGTTGGAATATCAATTACGACATTCGCACTTTTTTGACTAATATTAATCACTTCATCAATTTTTCGATTCGCTATAACTAAAACTTCACCCGAATATTTTTTTATTTTCGTAGTTTTAAGCCCCATATCAATGACTTCGCCTTGAAACGTTCCAAACTTAATGTTATCTCCTACCACAAAATAATTATCCATAATAATGGTAATACCACTAATAAAATCTTTAATCGCATCTTGTAACGCTAAACCTAAAACCGCTCCAACAACCCCTAAACTGGCAACTAAAGCTTTGGTATCAACACCATAAAGATTTAAGATAAATAAAATGGCTAACACAAAGACTGCGTATTTAAAAATATTAGAAATCATATTAACAATGGTTCGTCTTTTTTTCTTTTCAAACTCATTTTTACCAGAAATAATAATCTTTTCAATGACCACTTTACCAAAAGTATAGACTAGAATAGAAACGAGTATAATTAAAGCTAAACCATAAACTTCTTTTCTTCCTAAGAATTCAAAGATTGTTTTCAAACTTAATCACCCGATATTTCTATTCCTAAAATCTCAAGAATTCTTTCTAAATCTTTTTCGCGATCAAAAGGAATCTCAATTTTATGTTCTTTTATCTTTACTTTCGTACCAATCTTTTCACGCATCACTTTTTCGTAAATTAAATAATGAATATTTTGTTCAGCATCTTTACGAAGCACTTTATTTTTTTTAGGTAAATTTTCCTCAGCAATAAGATGCTCTAAATCTCGAACACTTAATGCTTCATTTAAAACTCGATCCGCTAATTGATTAACCAACGCCTCATCACTAATTTTACTTAAAGCCCTAGCATGTCCCATACTAATAGAGCCAGATTCCACCAACTGTTTCGTCGCATTAGGAAGTTTTAAAAGTCCTAACATATTCGTAACATGGCTACGACTCTTTCCAAACTTTTTTGCAAATTCATCTTGAGTTAAATGACTGAGTTCAATAATATTTTGATAAGCCATGGCTTCATCAATAGGATTTAAATTCTCTCTTTGAATGTTTTCAATCAAAGCAATTTCCATCATTTCTTGATCATCAAAATCTTTGATAATCGCTGGAATGACTTCAAGTCCAGCCATTTCAGAAGCTTTCTTTCTTCGCTCACCAGCAATAAGTTCATAACCTTTAATACTTTTCTTAACGATAATCGGCTGAACAATACCGTATTCTTTAATACTTTCAGCAAGTTCTTGTAAAGAAGATTCATTAAAAGACTTACGTGGTTGATAAGGATTGCTTCTAATTTCTTGAAGAGGAATTTCAACAATGTCATTCACTTTAGTATTATTCACAATATCTCTTTCAAAAGCATCAAAATTGATGACTTCATTCGAGAATAATTGTTCAAGCCCTCTTCCCATCACCTTTCTTTTAGTTTCCATCTCGACTAATCACTTCCTTTGCCAAATTCGCGTACGCTAACGTTGCTCGACTCGTAGGATCGTATTCATTAATAGGTTTCCCATGACTCGGTGCTTCAACAAGTCGAACCAATCTTGGTATAATGGTATTAAAAACTTTATTTTTAAAATATTTTCTAACTTCTTCGATCACTTCTAACCCGATATTTGTTCTTCCATCAAGCATCGTAAGTAAAACTCCCTCAATTCTTAAATCAGGATTCATATTGGATTGAACTAAAATAATGGTATTTAAAAGTTGGGTAATACCTTCCAGTGCTAAGTACTCACATTGAACTGGAATAATCACCGCATCACTTGCCACTAAGGCATTTAAAGTAGTAATACCAAGTGCGGGCATACAATCAATGATAATATAATCAAAACGATCTTTAATTTCATTAATTCTTAAATTTAATTGATCATTTTGATGAAAGTTTTTATTCGCCACCATCGCCTTAACAAATTCGACTTCTACTCCAGCTAAATTAATGGTTGCGGGAATCACTGATAAATTCTTAAATTTTGTTTTAATAATGGCATCTTTAATAGAACAAGCTCCAGTTATGACATCATAAATATCATTTTCAAAATCACTGGTATTTAAACCTAAACCCGTTGAAGCATTTCCTTGAGAGTCTAAATCAATTAAAAGCGTTTTTTTTCCTTCACTCCCTAAGGCTGCGGCTAAATTAATACTCGTCGTTGTTTTACCAACGCCTCCTTTTTGATTAACCAATGAAATAACTTTTGCCATAATACCACCTTTTTCATTTATTTTAAGTACTAAAAATATTTTAACACAATAATAATTATTTGTCTTTATAAAATAGTTAAAATCTCTTTTATTTCCTCTTCCGAAAACAAATGTAATTTTCTAAATATTTTTTGAACTTCTCTTTCATTTCTAGCAAAAAAAAGACCAGAAAATATAAGAAAACGTTTCTTTCTAGATGGATGATAATAAGCATAAGGGCAATAAATTTCTAGATACCCTGGTAAAAGATAAGCAAAATAACTCTCAACCTGTTGATAACTAAAATTAATATAAAATGTTTTTGAAGATTGAAAATAAGGCTTCGTATCCACAACAACTAAGGTTAATAACTCTTCTGTATTTAAAAAAACAACAAAGGAAAGCGTCACATCTTCTGTTTTCACCTCCTCTTTATTAATCACTCGAACGTGTTCTATACCAAAGAATTCCAAAAGAAGAAAATCAAATTTTTCCCGATATTGAGAGTTTGAAAAAATACTATAAAATTGTTTTCGATTGAATATTTTTCTCATAAACTTGCTCCTCGAAATACAATTTTTTATTCTATTGAAACTTTATAAAACTGTAAACAAAAAGCGTTCGATCAAATTCGACAAAAAAAATCACTTTCGTGACTTTTAAATTAAGAAGCAAGACCCAACGTACCAATTTCTATTTTTGGATGATGCGTTTTATTAAGGATAGCTTCGTATTTAGCTTTTACTTTTGGAACCTCATCGCCCAGTTCTCCATTCGTTAATTTGTAAAATGGAATCACACGATACCCTTTATGTCCACGATGATACGTATAAAGCAAATCGCCTTTAACATGATCTAAAGTTATCGTCGTTTTCCCCTCTTCAACCACTTTATGGATATCTACAGAAGCTATTAAACCAATTTTTTTCATTAAATCTTCTTGCCCTGAAATAAAATTTCCTAAAGAATAAATTACCAAAGTGTCGCCAATAAATTCAATAGGTTGAATAACATGAGGGTGAGAACCAATAATAACATCCACACCTAAATCACTTAAAAATTGGGCCCAATCTCTTTGCTCATTAGTTGGAGTATGCGTATATTCAACCCCCCAATGCATAGCAACCAAAACGACATCGACTTGATCTCTTACCGCTTCAATATCTTTTTGGGCTTGTTCCTTAGAAAATAAATTAACTACATAATCTTTTCCTTTTGGAACAGGTATACCATTTGTACCATACGTATATGCTAAAAAGGCATAAGTAATACCGTTTTTTTCTCCTATATGAGCACGATTACGATCACTTTCAGAATCATAGCTTCCAGCGGTCATCACACCAGTTTGATTTCTCCAATACGCAACGGAATTTAAAATAGCTTTAGTTCCTTTATCCAATGTATGATTATTGGCAAGGCTGACTAAATTAAAACCCGCCTTCACAAAAGCATCTCCAACTTCTTGTGGTGAATTAAAGCAAGGATAAGAAGAAAGACCTAATTCCTTTCCACCTAAAACCGTCTCTTGATTATAATACGCTAAATCATAGTTTTTAACAATGGGACGAATATCATCAAGTTGATGATCATAATTATAAGTTCCATCGCTCTTTAAACCATCTTTATAAGTTCCAGTGTGATAAAGAGCATCTCCAATCATTCCAAGCGTTAATTTGTATTCTTCTTTTTTTGGCTCTTCCACTATTGGTTTAGATTCCACATCATTAGGAAGAATAGTAGGATTTTTATCTTCAAAATTTCGATTTTTAAAAATTAAAAAAGCACCACCAACACCCAAAACAAATAAAAAACATAGCGTCATAATTTTATATTTCATCTTTAACTTACTTTTTTTCATAACAACCACCAACTTACTATCATTATAGCATGAATTTAAAAAAATAATGCTAAAATTACTATCGATTGCGTCCCATTTTTAAAAAATCACCATAATAAATATCTTGACAATGCTCCTGACAATAAGCACTTGCTAAATACATTTTACTAAATTCATAACCACAACCTTTACGAAAAGCATCAAATAAAACGAGGCCTACAAGAAACTGATTCATCAATTCTAAATTCTTCTTATAAATATGTTTTTTTAAAAAATCAACTTCAGTATGAATATATTGATAACTCGTCAAATCAGTAAAATATACCCCCCCCCCACTAAAGATATAATTATAAAAAATATCATTCAAATAAAATCCTTGAAGGGATAAACAAAGTAAATCTTCTTTGATTTTTTCATAATCAATAACTTCGACATCTACATCTTCTTCCTCTAAATATTTTTCTGTATAACCAACAATTTGTTGCTCTTCATAAATAATATCTATAGGTTTATTAAAAACTTTTAAATCCAATTCTGTTAATTTTATTAACCCTTCATTACTAATTCTCTTAAAATCCGAAAGACGTTTTAAATGAAAAATTTTAATCACTTTATCATGATAACGATAAACGGTAACTTCTTTCCCTCTTCCTATAACGTTTTCTTCGCTAATAAAAGACTTGATAGAATCATAAGTCATGTTTCATCTTCCCATTCCATAGTTCCAAAAATAGTTTCACTAATCTTTTTCAAGAAATCTTGAGGTAAAGGACTTCCTCCCGCATGTTTATGACCACCTCCGCCATAAATAAAAGCTAAATCATTCACATCCACCGCTTCTTTATTAGCCCGATAACTAACAGAACGATTAACATTAATAATCACAGCAAGATCTATGCTTTCATCACGGCACATTTCATGTCCAAGTAAACTACGATGACTTTCCGCAAAACAAAGACCTACTTTAATTCCATGAATGACACACTTTTTCATCGTACTTAATTTTTCTTTTATATAACGACCCGTTCGTTCTTGTTCAATCTTTAAAAGAATCGCCTCAACTTCACTAAAAGAAAACGTTTCATTTTCTTGAATTCTTTTTATCAGCTGAGCAATAAAATCTTCTCTTCCATAAATACTGTACAAACTACCTAATTTAAATGCATCTTCCTTAAACGCATCTTTAAAATCAAAGGTATCGTTTTCTCGCACCAATTCTGTTAATAATTTAACACAGGGCTTTTCTAATAGAGGAGACCCAAAATGGTCTTTTAAATACTGATAAAAGAGGGTCGTCCCACATTCCTTTTGTCCGTTTAAAGTGTCTATGACTTGAATAAAAGAAAATTTATTCATAAAAAGATTACTAATATGATGATCAAAAACCAAAACTATTTCTTTTAAAGTTTCATCATTTTCTATCACTTTCGCCATCTCTTCACTGATATTTAAATCCGTAATATAAATCTTTTCATAACAGTCTTTCTTTTCTATAATTTTTTTTAAAACAGCCTCTACTTCATCCAGTTCTACAGAATACGTTTCTAAATCTTCCAAAACAAGTGACCCGAGAATAATCGGAAAAGCACCATCCAAATCCGCAACATGACTAATAATACAATTCAAAATTCATCGCTTCTTTCTAACAATAAAATTCATTTTATTTTTAACTCTTTGTTCTTCTTCACCAATTTTATAATCTAAAAGTTCAATTTGAAACCCACTTTCTTCTAAAGTCTCTTTAAGTTCATCAAGACTATAAATTCTTTCTTTAAGATGATTTTCAAAAATCATAACATCATTCAAAAAAACTTGAATCGTTAAATCAATCATTGAATCGCCTAAATCATGAATCAAATACTTCACCATCGCTTGATCACTTCGTACACTAAAAAACGGAACATCAAACTGAATTGCTTCCTTTACTACCACATCAAAAACAAAATACCCTTCTTCATTTAATAAAGAAAAGACATTTTTGAATAGCTTTTTTAAATCTCCTTTATGTATCAAATGATTTAAAGAATCACACGTACAGGTAATTAAATCATAATGTTTATCATCTTGAAAATCCAAAACATCATGATAAACAAAATCAATTCCTTCATATTTGCTTTTAGCAAGATCAATCATGGATGTGGATAAATCAACACCCTTTGTAAACAAACCTTTAGTACTAAAAAAATGACATAAAACACCTGTCCCAGAGCACAAATCAAGATGACTTTGAATAGTCACTTTAGATTGCATGAAATAGGAATAAAGAGATTTTCCTATTTTTAAAGCAAAATCATTCCAACCATATTGTTCATAAATCGATACAAAATCACGCGAATACATATTACTTTTCCTTCTTCTTTTTAACAACCGTTTTAGGTATTTTTACTTTTAGTTCATCATAAAGTTTATATAAATATTGCACACTATTTTCTAAATAAAAATAATGAATAACATAAAAAATAAGAAAAACAATTAAAATAGCAAAAGGAATCAGAAAAAGATATGAAACCATCCCTAAAACCATAAAAATTAAAGTTAAAAGAGCAAAAAAGAAAGTAACCAGTAAATGAATCAAACGTTCATGTTGAAAAAATTTAATTTTTTCTAATAAGTCGGATAATTCTTTTCCTGAATAATCTTTTTTATTCTCTAAATCTTTTTCTATTTTCTGTATAAATTCTTGCATATATTTTCTCATCAAAAATCCTTCTTTCTAAAAGAAAAAAATAGTAGAAACTATTTTTTTATAATCCTAAACGATAAGGTTGATCTAATGTTCCGTTTCCACTAATCTTTTTAACGTTCGCTTTCAAATAAAAGGCTGGACGCACTTCCATAGAATTAGTCGCTACACCATTATTAATATAGCCTTCACTATGAATATAACGCATTTCATTAGCACTACTACTTCCACTTAGTGTCCATTCATTGCCCTCTTTTAACCACGAATTTTCAAGATAAACTTGACGATTATCATATATTTTATTGGTACGATAACGAGTTCCTATACTATACGCATAATCACTTCCATACATTAAGCCAATCTTTCCTACATAATTTATTGGTTGTTCTGAAAAAACTGAAGAACTTCTTTCTGAAGCATATAACAAATCAGACGTTAAATTATTAGCACTTGTTGCTGCGTCAGCATCAGTACTACTTCCTCCTAAATACCATAAAGCGGAATCAATATAATTAGCGTACTCTCCTAAGCTAGTTAAATAACTTCCATTTAAAACTGCAGTATTTAAAGAACTTGTAACAAAATTATTATTTTCACCGAAAGCCTGAGTTTCTAAACTTGTGTCTTTAACCAATTTAACTCGTCGATTATAGCTTTCATTTTCAGCATTTTGCGTAGGAAGAACACCAATAATTCGATACAAATGATTAGCATCACAATCTTCTTCACTACCTAAACACACGTAATTTTGTGGCTGATTGCCAACATATCGATATTCTACAAGCTCTTTTGTTTGTTGAGTAGCAACTTGTTCAAATCTTTCTATACTAGAATTCGTTTGAGCAATTGAAACTAAATAATCACTAAAAACAGAACTAATTTGAGCATTATCATCTACTTCCCCACTAACGTCTAGCTTTAAATAAACATATTGACCTATAATATCCACTGGTGCATTTTCCTCAATCCAAAGTTTTAAAGTAAATTCGACCGTTTCATTAGGATTAATCATTGACGTTTCTAATACTTTTTTACTATCCTGATTAAGTTCAGTAATAGAACCTAGAGTCTTTTTATCATTAATAACAATATTCGCTTCATCACTCGTATTCTTATTGGAAACCTTTTTACTTAAAGAATGTTTAATATAATTATGATTTGTAAACGTTCCACCAGAAGGAATAGAAGCTTGATCATCATAAATTAACAATTGATAATTCATCGGTAAAGTTCCCGTATTATGAACACTTAAAGTAAACTTACAACCAGAATTTCCAGCGCCCTCCTCGTCACTCATTGGAATTAAACAATTAGAATCATCGTCCTCATTAACCGTAATAACATTACCATTATCATATCGTATAACTAAAGCACCAGCTTCTACAACTTGATTATTACTATTCTGATTCACTTTAAAGAATAAAGCATAACTTCCTCCAATTAAAACAATAGCCATACAAATAACAGCCATTGCAATAACCTTAGTTTCTCGTTTAAAGACTTTTTTATAGTTCATACTATCACCATAACTTAATCATAACAAAATTGAGAAATATTTACAAGCCATTGTTAATCTATGAAGTCAAAAAAATAGTCTTAAACTGACTATTTAATTTTCATTTAAAACAGACTCGCCATCTTCTACAACACCACTAACACCATAATTTAAATAAACGTATTTTCCAATAATCTCAACAGGAGCATTTTCGTCAATCCAAATATTCAAAGTATATCTTATTGTTTCATTTGGTTGAATAACTGCTTGTTTTTCTAATACTCTTTTCCCCTCCGCATCTGTCTCAAATGTGCTAAGTAACTTAGCACTATTTAAAGCAACACCTGAAGCATCTCCAATTTGTTTAATTAACGTATTCTTTATATAACTATGTTCTACAAACGAACCACCACTAGGCAAAGAAGACGTATCATCAAAGATAGTTAAATCATAATTCATTGGTAATGATCCTTTATTATGAACAGTAAAAGTAAACTGACATCCTCCATTCCCAGCACCACTGACATCATCTTTTGGAGTTAAACAACTTTCATCATCCATGCTAGTATTTGTTAAATCAACGGTATTTCCATTCGAATACTCAATAACTAAAGATCCCGCCTCAACGATTTGATTAGATTGATTACGATTTACCTGGACAAATAAAGCAAAACTCCCTCCTATTAAAACAACAGCCAGGCCAATTACAGCAATCGCAATAATCTTAGTCTCCCTCTTAAAAATATTTTTATAGTTCATACTATCACCATATTATAATAATAACAAAATTGTTCCTATTTTACAAGTAAACATCCTAAACGATAGTGTAACGGAATGTCGGGAAAAGAAAAAACATATTCCATTTGTTATA
>CAJTYF010000015.1 GCA_910583945.1 uncultured Bacilli bacterium | reverse complement strand
TCATCTATCTTGATTTTCTTTTCTGGCTTTTCCCGACAATTCATTACACTATCTCTATTGTTACTCGAAAGTTCGAGTTTCCTATCAATCTGGTACTCCTTTAAAAAAAGAAGACCTTAGAGAACTAAATACTGAAACGATAAAAAAACTTTTAAATAAAAAACCAATTGAAAGGTCATCAAACTATTATATGAGAAGAATTCTTTTGTGGGGAATGTTATTGCAATTAGTTTTTTGTAATATTTTCCTAAAAGAAAAATCTTCAATAAAAGAGATACCCCATAGTTCAAAGGATGTTCCTCATCCAATAGAAGTTAGTGAATATTCTGAACCCAATCCTTTTTCGAAATTTGAAAAATTTAATTTTGAAGTTTTGGATGACACAAAAAGTCCTTCTTTAGAAGAACAGATAAATTTAATTTTGACTTTAGGAAATTATTATGAAAATCCTGGACTTATCCCGTATTATACTTCCATTTACGATACAAAACCATTAGGTTACACCAATAAATCTGGTATTATTGTAGGCTATTATGCTTTTAAAATAAATGATGATGGAAAAGAATATGTTGCTTCTTTAAAAAATATTTATCAAATTGAGGAATTTATTACTCATCACTTAGATGAATGTGCAAATTATACTTGGAAAGTAGCGTTATATACTGGGACAAATGAAAAGGAAATTTTAGAGATTATTCAAAATAAAACTGCTGTTCCTTATCAAAATTTTTCATATTTTGTTGATTATGATATTAAACCTTATCTTGAACAACAACAATCCCTTAATAAAATTTTTAAGCCCAAATTTTTAACTAAAGAGAAGACCTCTCTTTTTTTATTTTAGTTATTAACTATTATTTTCTCATTTTTTTAAATTTTAGATATTGTTGATTATTTGTTAATAACTTTACTTGATTTTATCTTAAAAGTTTTTGCTATTCACATTATTAACATCTCTGTTGATAATTGTTATGCACATTGTTGATAAAAAATGTCGTATTTTTGTTAATAATGTTGATAAATGTCGTAAACTTAGTTAAAATAAGGTCAAATTATTGTTTATAACTTGTTAATAAGTTGTGTCTAATTGTTTTAATCTTTTCATTTAAATCAAATTGAGCTACAATGAAATTGGTTAGATGGTACAGATATGCGGGGTGAGGATTTTGGATGTCATGGTTGATAACTTATGGAATAACTTCCTAGAAAATATGAAACAAGAAGTCAATTCGGCTTCTTATAATACTTGGTTTAAAGATTTAAAATTATTAAAAATTGAACAGAACAATATGATTGTCCAAGTCCCTACAGATTTTCATAAAAAGTGGTTAAAAGACAATTATTATAGTCTAATTGAAGAAGTTCTCTCTAAACTTTCTGGGATTTCATACGATATTCAGTTTCTTTTAGAAGAAGAAATAGAAGAACTCATGGCCAAACCTGAACCTGTACCTATTGAAACGGTAGAACCTGAAGTTATTACAAAAGAAAAGATTAATACTGAAGAAGTTTGGAATAGTAATTTAAAATCAGATTTAAACTTTGATAATTATATTGTAGGTGACACCAATCGACTTGCTAAAATGGCTGGGATGGCTGTAGCGGAAGAACCTGGGAAAATCCATAACCCTTTATTTATTTATGGTAAAAGTGGTCTTGGAAAAACACATCTCATGCACGCTATAGGGAATTTTATTACTGAACACACAAACAAAAGGGTTTTATATACAACTAGCGACATGTTTATGAATGACTATATTGGCATTGCTAATCAATCTAAGGGACAAAATACAATTGATTATGCTAATAACTTTAAAAAGAAATATCGAAATGTTGATGTCTTAATTATTGATGATATTCAATATTTAGTAGGAGCCGAAAAGACACAAGAGGAATTCTTTTATACTTTTAATGAACTTCATCGTTCAAATAAACAATTAATTATTAGTTCTGATCGAAGTCCTAATGATTTAAAACTTCTGGAAGAAAGACTTAGAAGTCGGTTTATGTGGGGACTTCCTGTTAACATTTCACCGCCAGATTTTGATCTTCGTTGTCGTATCGTTAAACAAAAAATTTCTGGCTTTAATATTGAAGCTAAAATTAATGAAGATGTTATTGAATTTATTGCCAACAGTTGCCCAAATGATGTACGATTTTTAACAGGGACGATTAATCGACTGATGGCTTATACCGCTATGATTGTTCCTAAAGTTATTGACCTTGAATTTGCTAATGAAGCCTTAAATGATTACGTTAATAAAAACATTTACTCAGACAATACGATTGAAAATATTCAAAAAGTGGTGGCGGATTTTTATCATATTACGGTCGAGAATTTGAAAGGAAAAAGAAGAACTCAAAATATTGCGAATGCACGGCTTGTTGCTATGTATCTTTGTCAAATGTTAACAGAAGAAACGACTTCGAGAATTGGGTTAGAATTTGGCGGTAAAAACCATGCGACAGTCATCCATGCTCGTAATAAAATAAGTCAGTCCTTAAAAGTTGATAAAAAATTGGAGTTGGAGATTAATGAAATAAAAAGTAAATTGTGAAGTTGTGAATAATTATTAACAAGTTATATCTTTGTTAGAACTCCTAAATAAAAGAAAAAGATGGGTTATAAACATTATGAACAGTATAATAATAAAAATAATTAAAAAATAAGAAAGAAGGAACCAAAATGAAATTTACAATTGATAAAAATATTATATTAGAAAACTTAAATCATGTTATTAAAGCTATTTCTACTAAAAATGTTATTCCTGTATTAAATGGAATTAAATTTGATTTAACAAATGAAGGATTATCTTTAACCGCTAGTGATAGTGATTTAACTATTAATTCTTTTATTCCCCAAAAAGAAATTAAAAATGTTGAAAGTGAAGGGACTATTGTCATTCAAAGTAAATTTATTTTAGATATCATAAGAAAGTTACCTAGTGATGTAATTAATTTTGAAGTGATTGACCGACTAAAAATTCGTATTTTTACAGACAATGCTCAATATCATTTAAATTGTTTAGATGCGAACGATTATCCTAATCTTCGTATGGATGAACATAAAGATCCGATTTTATTAAAAGGAGAACTTTTAAAAAGTTTGATTAATCAAACGGTGTTTGCTATTTCTACTCAAGAATTAAGACCTTTATTAACTGGAGTCAATGTTACGATTGCTGGAAATTTATTAGTGTTTATTGCTACAGATTCTTATCGTTTAGCTAAGAAGACGATTGAACTTCCTCATTCTATTGATACTGATATTAATATTGTTATTCCAGGAAAGAACTTATTAGAACTTGAAAAAATTATTACAGATGATGAAATGGTTGAAATGCATATTTTTAATAATAAAGTGCTATTTAAATATAAGAATATTAAGTTTCAAACCAATTTATTATCTGGTCAATATCCCAATACTTCTAATCTTATTCCTAATGAGTTTGGGATGGAGGTAAAGTTAAATAAAGATGATTTTAGTTCAAGTGTTGATCGTGCGGCATTATTGATTCAAGGTAAAGATAAAAATATTATAAGAATGAGTATTGCTAAACAGGAAATGACGATTACTTCTTTTGCTAGTGAGAGTGGTAAATTAGAAGAAAAATTACAGATTGATACTGATGAAGGAGCAACCATTGATATTTCATTTAGTGCAAAATATATGTTAGAAGCTTTAAAAACAATTAAAGATGAAAATATGGTCTTGTTATTAACCAATGATATTAAACCTATTATTGTTAAGTCTGTTGAAGATGAGTCGCTTATTCAACTTATTTTACCTATAAAAACGTTTTAAAAAATGAATTTTTTGTTCATTTTTTTATTTTTCGACATTTTTCTTTATTTATATTCGATAGGATAAAGCACACTTATTAAGAGAGGAGAAATGTTATGGAAAAATATAAAATTAATGATAAAACGCTTGTATTGTTTTCTTTGGATGCGAAAACAAGGGTTTATGAAGAAGATAAGTGTTTTGTGGTGGATGAGAATCCTAATAGTATTATGGAAAGTAGTTGTTCTTATTATGGGAGTAGTTTAGAAGGAAGAAGAAAGGGAGCGACCTCTTTAATTGGGGTGAAGTATAAAGTTCCTGTTCTTGTTGAAGAAAGTAAGAATATTATCTTTTTTCCAACTGAATCTTCAAAGAAAACAAGTTGTACTTGGATTCGTTCTAATAAGATAGAAAATTATTACTATAGTAACGGGCGATTGGTTCTTTGTTTTAAAAATGGCGATAAAATTGTTTTGGATCATTCTTTACCGGTTATTGAAAATCAAATTTTAAGATCTACTCGATTAGAAGCTCTTATTCGTGCAAGAAAAAATGGTGAATAAGTATGAAAAAAGCTTTTAAGTCGGTGAATAAGTGTGGTATAATTTAGATAGGTATAGGAGTACATATTACCTATTATTTTTATTATATGGGCATAAAAGAGGTATAATATGCAGATTCAAGAATTAAAATTGCTTAATTTTCGTAATTATGAACGGATTCAGGTTTCCTTTGATCCTCATTTAAACATTATATATGGTCAAAATGGAAGTGGGAAAACCAATTTAGTAGAATCTATTTATTTTTTGGCTTTAACAAGGTCATTTAAGCAAATTAACGATAAAATTTTAATTCGGAATCATACCAATTTAACTAAAGTAGAGGGGGTCATCTTTAATTCTTATCAACACACTTATAAAGTCATTTTGTCTGATGATGGAAAAACCGTAAAAATAGATAATAATAAAATTTCTAAAATTAGTGATTATATTGCTAAGATTAATGTCGTTTTATTTAGTCCTAATGATTTAAAGATGATTAAGGATACACCAAGTACACGACGAAAATATTTAAATATTTTAGTTTCTCAACTCAATGTTTCTTATTTAAAAGAATTAAATCAATATAATAAATTATTAAAAGTAAGAAATGCTTATTTAAAGAAAATGTATTTAAATGGTCAGGCTTTAATGTCTTATTTGGATATTGTTACTGATAAATTAGTAGATACTGGTCTTGCAATTTATGAAATACGAAAAAAATGTATTATGGAAATTAATACTTTTATTGGAGGGATTTATAAAGAAATTGCGTTAGAAGATGAATTAAAAGTTAAGTATGTCAGTGATTACGATAAAAAAACGAAAGAAGAAATTCTTAATTATTATAATAAAACGAAAAGTAGAGATATTAGCTTTGGTAAAACTAATTTTGGTATTCATCATGATGACTTCGTTTTCCTTTTGAATGATTATGATATAAAGGATTATGGAAGTCAAGGGCAACAAAAAAATGCGGTGATTGCTTGGAAATTTAGTGAAATTATGATTTTTAAGGAATTGAAATCCATTTTACCGATTTTAATATTGGATGATTTATTAAGTGAACTGGATAAAGAGAAGATAAAAAATATTCTTTCTTTTATAGATAGAAATATTCAAACGTTTATTACTACTACGGAATTTGAGAAGTTAGATTCTTTACTTAGTGATAAAGCCTATAAAAAAATACATGTGTCGAATGGACAACTGGAGGAGGTATAAATATGAAAGAGAATGGAACGCATTATAATGATGATGATATACAAGTTCTTGAAGGCTTAGAGGCAGTTCGTAAAAGACCAGGAATGTATATTGGAACTACAAGTGAAAAAGGATTGCATCATCTAGTTTGGGAAATTGTTGATAATGCAATAGATGAGGCACTAGCTGGATATTGTGATGACATCGAAGTTGTAATTGGTAAAGGAAATACGATAACGGTTAAAGATGATGGACGAGGTATGCCAACAGGAATTAATAAAAAGACAGGGTTATCAACAGTAGAAACCATTTTTACAGTCTTACATGCTGGAGGAAAATTTGGTGGCGGAGGCTATAAAGTTAGTGGTGGATTACATGGTGTTGGAGCGAGTGTTGTGAATGCTTTGTCTACTTGGCTTGAGGTTACAGTCTATCATGACGGCAAGATTTTTTATCAAAAATTCCAAGATGGTGGAAAACCAGTGGAACCTTTAAAAGAAATTGGTGTGTGCGAAGAAAATCGTACTGGTACAACTGTAACTTTTAAGGCGGATCCTGAAATTTTTACAGAAACAACGATATATAATTATGATACACTGGCAAAACGTTTACAGGAACTGGCTTTTTTGAATAAAGGAATACGCATTATTCTTTTTGATGAAAGAGAAGAAGAAAAGCATAATGAGTTTTTGTATAATGGGGGAATTATTGAGTATGTGCAAATGCTTAATAAAAATAAAGAACCGATTCATAAAGATGTGATTTATTTTGAGGGAACAGAAGATGGTATCGAGTTAGAAATAGCAATGCAATATAATGACTCCTATAATGCAAATGTTTATAGTTTTACAAATAATATTAATACTTATGAAGGCGGAACGCATGAAGATGGTGTTAAAAGAGCTTTAACGCGAATTATTAACAATTATGCCAAGAGTCAAAAGATACTTAAAGAAAATGACGAAGCTCTTACTGGTGAAGATGTTCGGGAAGGTTTAACGATGATTATTTCTTGTAAACATCCCAATCCCCAGTTTGAGGGGCAAACAAAGACGAAGCTTGGAAATGCTGAGGTTCGTAAGATTGCAGATGATGTGTTTAGTGAAGGTTTTGAACGTTTTCTAATGGAGAATCCCGAGGAAGCTAAACTGATTGTTGAAAAGGCTTCAACGGCAGCGAGAGCGAGATTAGCTGCGAAAAAAGCAAGAGAGTTAACGAGAAGAAAAAGTGGACTTGATACTTTTAATACTTTAGGTAAACTTACAGATTGTACGAGTAAAGATGCAAGTATTTCCGAAATCTTTATTGTTGAAGGGAATAGTGCGGGTGGTAACGCAAAAGATGCTCGTATTCCTAAAACACAAGCGATTTTGCCTTTAAGAGGAAAAATATTAAATGTAGAGAAAGCAAGACTGGATCGTGCTCTTTCTAATGAAGAGATTCGGACAATGATTACGGCTTTTGGTACTGGAATTGGCGATGAGTTTGATATTAGTAAACTTCGTTATCATAAGATTATTATTATGACCGATGCGGATGTCGATGGCTCGCATATTCAAATCTTGTTATTAACACTCTTTTATCGTTTCTTTAGACCAATTGTGGAACAAGGGTATGTCTATGTTGCTAATCCTCCATTATTTAAGGTGACTTATGGAAAGAATATTAAGTATGTGCTTACGGAAGAAGAACTTAATGAGTACCGTGCAACACTACCCGCAAATTCTAAGCCGATGATTAATCGTTTTAAAGGTTTAGGAGAAATGGATGCCGTCGATTTGAGAGAAACAACTATGCATAGTGATAATCGTATTTTAAGAAAAGTTACAGTGGAAGATGCGATGGCAGCGGATAAGATTATTACCGATTTTATGGGTGATGAGGTGTTCCCAAGAAAAATGTTTATTGAAGAACATGGTCATGAATATACGGATTTAGATGTTTAGGAGGTGAGGAGTAAATGGAAAAAATAATTGATAGTAATATAATTAAAGAGTTTACGGAGTCTTTTGGACGTTATTCAATGAGCGTTATTATTGCTAGGGCTATTCCGGATTTAAGAGATGGTTTAAAGCCTGTACATCGTCGTATTTTATATTCAATGTATGAATCCAATTATACACCTGATAAGCCACATAAGAAGTGTGCAAGAATTGTTGGAGATGTTATGGGTAAATACCATCCTCATGGCGATTCTTCTATTTATGAGGCCTTGGTTGGAATGGCACAGGATTTTACATTCCGTCATATGTTGGTGGATGGACATGGTAATTTTGGTAATATGGATGGCGATGATGCCGCAGCAATGCGTTATACTGAAGCAAGGTTATCTAAAATTGCTCTTGAGATGGTTCGAGATTTAAATAAAGAAACGGTGAATATGGCACCTAATTTTGATGAAACGGAAGAGGAACCTACGATTTTACCGAGTAGATTTCCTAATATACTTGTTAATGGAACGATGGGAATTGCTGTTGGAATGGCGACGAATATTCCACCCCATAATTTAGGAGAGGTTATTGACGGCTGTGTTGCTTATATTGACAATCATGATATTGATACGATGGGACTTATGAACTTTATTAAGGGTCCTGATTTTCCAACGGGGGCTTCTATTTTAGGTAATAGTGGAATCCGTAAGGCTTATGAGACAGGTAAGGGTACGATTACGATACGAGGTACAGCAAGTATTGAAGAAGTTAATGGAAAGACTCGTATTGTGGTTACAGAGCTACCTTATAAGGTAAATAAAGCGGAGTTCCAAACGAGAATTGGGGAATTGGTTCGGGATAAGATTATTGATGGTATTAGTGAACTTCATGAAGAATCTAATTTAGAGAATCCAGTTCGTGTGGTTATTTACTTGAAAAAGGATGCCAATGCCAATGTTATTTTGAATAATTTATACAAGTATACACAGTTACAAACAACGTATGGAATTAATTTATTGATGATTGATCAGAATAGTCCAAAGGTTTTACCTTTAAAGGACATTATTGTAAAGTATATTGATTATCAAAAGGAAATTATTATTCGTAGAACACAATTTGATTTGAATAAGGCTTTGGATCGTGTTCATATTTTAGAGGGTTTAAAGATTGCTTTGGATCATTTGGATGAAGTGATTAAAACGATTCGTGAGTCTAAGACAGACGTTCAAGCAAAAGAACAGTTGATGAGCAAGTTTGGCCTTGATGATATTCAAGCCAATGCGATTTTAGAAATGAAATTACGTCGTTTGACGGGTCTAGAACGTGAGAAAATCGAAAATGAATATGCAGAGTTAATGAAACTTATTGACGAGTTACGTGCGATTTTAGCGAGTGAAGAGAAGGTGCTTGCTGTAATCCGTGAAGAATTGCTAGAGATTAAAGAAAAATATGCGGATGAACGTCGTACAAATATTGATATGTCAGCAATTGAGTTTATTGAAGATGAGTCATTGATTCCTGAAGAAGATATTATTATAGCCCTTACGCACAATGGTTACATTAAACGTACTACTAGTGATACGTTTAAACTTCAAAATCGTGGTGGAGTAGGCGTTAAAGGGATGAATACTCACGAAGAGGATTTTGTTGAGCATATTGTTAGCTTATGCACACATGATTATATTTTATTCTTTACAAATAAGGGAAAAGTTTATCGTTTGAAAGGTTATGAGATTCCTGAATTTAGTAGACAATCAAAAGGATTACCAGTTATTAACCTCCTTCAAATAGAAAAAGAGGAAAAGATTAATTCAATATTGAGCATTGAGCGAGAAGATACAGCCAAATATTTACTTTTTGCTACTAAACAAGGCATTGTTAAACGTACCGCTATTGCTGAGTTTGATAATATCCGTAACAATGGAAAGATTTGTATTAGCCTAAGAGAGAATGATGAGTTAATTTCAGTTCAAAAGACAACTGGAGAGGATTCAATATTACTTGGATCAAGTGATGGACGTATGGTTAAGTTTATTGAAGACGAAGTACGTGTTATGGGTAGAACCGCTAGTGGTGTTCGAGGCATTACTCTTGATAATAGTGAGTGTATTGGTGCAGAGAAGGCAAATGATACTGATTCGTTGATTATCGTAACGAAGAAAGGTTATGGAAAGCAAACAAGTGTCAGTGATTATCGACAAACGAGACGTGGAAGTAAGGGTGTAAAAGCTTTAAATGTTACTGAGAAGAATGGCGATTTGTCCGCGTTTAAATTAGCTAAAGAAAATCATGATTTGGTAATCGTTACTAACACAGGTATGATTATACGTGTCCCTTTGGATCAAATTAATGTTTTAGGACGTGTTACTCAAGGAGTTCGACTTATTAACCTTAAAGATAATCAGGAAGTATCTAATATTAGTTTAGTAGAAAAAGCAAATGAAGAATCTTCTATAAGTAATGAGGAGAATACTTCAATAGAAGAAAATATAGAAAATTCTAGTAATGAATAAATTTATAATGCAATGTTTCACGTGAAACATTGTTTTTTATATGGGGAAGAAACGATAAATTTATACGAGTGAAGTATTATTAACCTCGATTTTGGTAGCACGAGTATTCGATGCTATACTTATTTATAATAAAAGTGTTTGGTCTTACAATGCTTATTATTTAAAAAAATTTTTCTTAGCCTAGATAAATCATTTATTTAATTTATTATATAATATATCTCATTATCTTATATTAAATGATATAAGCATTTTCTTATTTGAAGAAATATTAAATTCTATAAGTATTCAATACTTATTGAGTGCTTATTAAGATTTTTCTATTCTGGTGATAAAAAGATTTAAAAATTATTTTAACTAAATTATGTTAAAACAATTTATTTGTGTCGGGTAATGTTTAATTGAAAAAGATAATATCCGCTTATCATGAATTTTCGAGCCTATTGTCCTTTAGCACTACATTTTTTACAAATATATAGGAAGTTAACTTAATCTTATTTGATTAAGGGAAGTTATATTTTGTGAAACAGTTATTGAATTAGAAAATTAATGTTCCACGTGAAACATTAAATGAAAATTTGATAAAAAATGATTTAAATTTTGAAGATATTGCGATGAAATAAGGGTTTGTTAGTATAGGTTAAAAATAAAACGGAAAAATGATAGCCACTTTTAATATTAATTTTAAAGTTGTATTTACAATCAAAAATATGTTTCACGTGAAACATTTGGAAAAATGTATTGCAATTTTATTGAATGATTGATATTATTTATTTGTGCAACGAATATATTGTAAACTGGTCAGAATCGGAAGATAGCAGCCACATCAGTCTCTGTTCGTGTGCACTTTTTTTATAGGTGATTTTATGAACAATGTAGAAATTATAGATTCATTATTAAAATTGGCAAAGAAAGCATCAAGTAAAGGGGAAATTCCAGTTTCAGCAATTATAATTTGTAATAATAAGATAATCTCTAAAAAATACAATTTGAAAGAAAAGAATAATGATAGTATGGCTCATGCTGAAATTTTAGCGATAAAAGAAGCTACTAAAAAATTGAAACGTTGGAATTTAAATGATTGTATTCTTTACGTTACTTTAAAACCCTGTGCCATGTGCGAAGAAGTTATTAAGCAGAGTCGAATTAAAACCGTTTATTATTTGCTTGATAAATTGGATTATAAACATGATTTCACTGGTACGTCTTTTGAAAAAATTGATTTGAAAGATTATAATGATAGTTATCAACAATTGTTGTCTGATTTTTTTAAAAATATGAGATAAGAATTGTTTTTTTTATGCTATAATACAATTTAGTGAGGGTTAGCTTATGGAAAACGATTATAAAGTACTTTATAGAAAATATCGACCTTTTTCTTTTGACGAAGTGATTGGACAAAAATATTCTATTAAAATGCTGAAAAATGCTGTTATTAATAATAAAATTTCTCATGCCTATATTTTTACTGGCCCTAGAGGAACAGGAAAGACGAGTACAGCAAAGATTTTTGCACGAACTATAAATTGTGAAAATCCTGAATCGGGTATTCCTTGTGGAAAGTGTTATAGCTGTCTGAATGCTAGCAATAGTGCTGATATTATAGAAATCGATGCAGCCTCTAATAATGGAGTAGATGAAGTCAGAGAACTTATTAACAATGTTAAAGTAGCTCCTTCTTTTAGCAAATATAAAGTTTATATTATCGATGAAGTACATATGCTTTCAAAAAGTGCCTTTAATGCCTTGCTTTTAACTTTAGAAGAACCACCAAGCCATGTTGTATTCATATTAGCTACCACTAATATTGAAAGTGTACCTATTACTATTTTGTCTCGTTGTCAAAGGTATGATTTTAAAAAAATTAGTTTTGAAGATTTGACTTCTCATTTAAAGTGGGTAGCTTCTAAAGAAAATATTTCTATCAACGATGAAGCTATTGAAGAAATTGCTTATTTGTCAGAGGGTGGTTGTCGAGATGCTTTGAGTATTTTAAATCAGTTATCAACAAGTAATGAAGAGATTGATTTGAATGTTGTTTTAACCAATTACGGTTCAGTATCCTTTGTACAAATAAAAAATATTATTTCTTATTTTTTAGAGGATAAATATTCTTCATTAAAGGATGCGTTTGATGAGTTGAAAAACTCTTCCATTGATTATAAGTTTTTTTTGAAAAAAATGATTGATCAACTTTTTTTACAAGCGATTGATTTAAATGAAAAAGGAAATAAAGAAGATTTTTTAAGGTTGAAAAATGTTATTTTTGAGTTAAATGCTTTGATTAATCAAATAAACATTACCATTGACCCTTTTTTGTTAATTTTCTTGGTTTTTGCTAAGTCTATGACTTGTTCTGGTACTGTTGAATTTAAACAAGAAGAAATTTTTACGCCAATAGAACAAGAAGAAAAAATAAAAGATGTTGTTACAGAAGCAAAAGTGGTTTCAACTTTAGAAGATAACGCTCAAAAGATAGATAAAGTTAATGAAAAAGCAATAGAAGAAAATTCTTCTGAACATGAAGTTGACTTAGATTATTTAAAAAAATTAAAAGAAGTTCGAATCAATAATTGTTTTGCTGAGGCGGATAAGAAGTTATTGACATCTTTTAAAAATAATTGGCGATCTTTTAATGAAAAAATCGGATCGACTCATGAAATAAAAGCAGCTATAATGGATACAGAAGTGGTTTTAGCTTCAAAAAATATAAATATTGTTACGCACTTGCAAACTTCTATGGTAGAATTATTTAATAGAGAACTTGAAAAAATAGAATCTGAATACCAAAAAATGGAAAAAGAATCGATTAAGTTCATGGCTTGTTCAAAAGAAGAATGGGATGAATTAAAAAAAGAGTACGTAAAAAGAATGCGCGAAAATCAGCCTTATGAATTAATCGAAGAGCCGACTTATCAACAGGAATTGCACGAAGAAAAATTAACTTCAGAAGTAGAGGATCAGGATTTAGAAGAAGTTTTTTCCGTTTTTGATGAAGAAAAACTAGAAGTTCAATAAGTTGAAAGAAAAGAGGAAAATAATATGAATATGCAAAATATAATGGCTCAAGCCCAAAAAATGCAAAGAGATTTACAAAAGAAAAAAGAAGAAATTGATAAAATGACTTTTACAGGAAAATCAGAAATGGTTGAGGTTGTTTTTAATGGAAAAAAAGAAATGCTTTCAATAAAAATATTAAATAAAAATCTTACTTCTGAAGATTTAGAAATCTTAGAAGATATGATTGTTTTAGCTTCAAAAGATGCTATAAGTAAAGTTGACAAAGAAATTGAGGAAAAGCTAGGGTCTCTTGGTTCTGGGTTAGGCGGATTATTCTAAAATGATCTATCCTAAGAAATTAGAAACCGTTCTTGAATATTATAAAAAATTGCCAGGAATTGGAGAAAAAAATGCTGAGCGTTTAGCTTTAGCTACCCTAGATTTTGCAACAGAACAAGTTTTGGAGTTTAGCGAAGCGTTGGTTCAAGCTAAGGAACATCTTCATCCCTGTAAAATTTGTGGACATTTAACCGATCAAGAAATTTGTCCTATTTGTAGTGATGAAGGTCGCAATAGAAATATTATTTGTGTTCTAGAAGATTATAAAAGCGTTTTTGCTTTTGAAAAAGCAGGAAATTTTAAAGGGGTCTATCATGTTCTAAACGGACTTATTTCTCCAACAGAAGGTATTAGTTATGAAGATATTAATTTGAGTCGTTTAATTGAAAGAGTCGAGGCTTTAGACAATCCAGAGTTAATCTTAGCTTTGAAATCAAGTATTGAGGGGGAAACGACTACTTTATTTATTAAGAAAATTTTTGAAGATAAAGCAGTTTTGATTTCTCGATTATCTTATGGAATTCCTATGGGAGCGGATATTGATTATATGGATGTGATTACTTTAGATAAGGCACTTGATGACCGTAAGCGCATTTCAGAATAATAATTTTTCTAGTTTGTCCATATACATTAATAAAGGTGATTAGGATGATAAAGAAATTTATTTCATTAGTTAAAAAAGTAATTTTTTCATTTTTATTGTTATATGGTTTGAATATATGCATTAATTCTTTAAATGTAGTGATACCTATTAATGTTTTTACTTTAGGAACTGTGACTTGTTTAGGTGTTCCGGGATTGGTTTCTTTAATTACTTTATTTTTTATGACCAAATGATTTTTTGGTGGGTGGTATTTTGATAAAAAACGATAATATACGTTCCATTGTAAGAAAATATTATGAGAATAAAATGTCTCATGTCTTTTTGGTGGAAACAAACGATAAATGTCAAACTTTAAAGGATTTGATTGAACTTATTAAAATTATTAATTGTGAACAGAATTATGTTGAAGAGTGCTCAAAATGTAATTTATGCCATTTAATTACTCATGATTCCTTACCTTCACTAAAAATTATCTCTCCAGACGGTCAAACTATAAGAAAAGAACAAATGGAAGAGCTTAAAAACATTTTTTCAAGTCAACCTTATTTTTCAAAATATAATGTGTATGTTATTAATGAGGCTGAAAAGTTTAATGCATCCAGTGCGAATACTATGCTTAAATTTATTGAAGAACCAGAAAAAAATATTATAGGGTTTTTAATTACCAATAATAGAGAAAATGTGATTAATACCATTAAAAGTCGTTGTGAGGTTATTAAAGCTAATTATATAGAAGGCGAAAATGAATTGAGTCCAAGACTTTATGATTTAGCGATTCAATATTTAAAACGGATTGAATTTGAAAAAAAGAAAAGTATTCTTTATAATCAAGATTTATTAGATGAAAAATTAGAAAAAGAAGATTTTCTTGTTTTTTTTAAAGTTCTATTATCCTTATTTTTAAAAGTATTGAATCGTGAAGTGTTACCAGACGGTTTAGAAAAACTTAAAGAGAAAGAAATCAGTGAAATTTTAAGAAAAATACAATTAATTACTGAAATTATTGGGAAGTTAAATTATAATGTAAATATGAATTTATTACTGGATGATTTTGTTTTAAGAATGGAGGCGTGCTAGTGGCTATTTATGGGGTTAAATTTGGAGAAAGTGGAAAAGAATATTATTTTGATGGTCAAAATTTAAAACTCAATAAGAATGTCTGTGTTATTGTTGAGACGGAGAAAGGTTTGCAATACGGTAAAGTATTAAGAAAAATAACCGATTACGATTCAGAGAATAAGGACCCTTTAAAAAAGATTATACGTTTGACTACAAAAGAAGATTATAAACAACATTTAACCAATTTAAAAGATGCTGATGGGGCGTTAAAAAATGCCCAAAAAATTGCTAATGACCTTCAATTAGACATGCGATTTTTATCTTCAAGTTTTACCTTTGATCGTAAGCAACTTTTATTTAATTTTACAGCGGATGAAAGGGTTGATTTTAGAGAATTAACACGAAAATTAGCCTCTCTTTATAAAACTCGCATTGAATTACGTCAAATTGGAGCAAGAGATAAAGCATCTAGTGTTGGCGGTATTGGACAATGTGGGAGAGAATTATGTTGTTCCTCTTTTTTAAAAACTTTAGAATCGGTTTCAATGAATATGGCCAAAAATCAAAATTTAGCGTTGAATCCTTCTAAAATTAATGGCTCTTGTGGGAGACTTCTTTGTTGCTTAGCTTATGAAGACAGTGAATATCAAAAGTGTGGTAAAGGTTTACCAAATGTGGGAGACCATGTGATTATGGATAAAATTGATGGAAAAGTCATTAGTGTGGATGTTTTAAATCGTAAAATTAAAGTTTTTTGTGATAATGAAATAAAAGAAGTGGATATGAATAATGAAAGTCATCAATGATTTATACGATTATGAAGGTTTTAAAATTGTTCAAAATCAAGAAAGTTTTAAATTTTCATTAGATTCTATTTTATTAGCGGAATTTATTTCTCTTCAACATTCTTCTAAAACGGTATTAGATCTCTGTACGGGAAATGCGGCGATACCGCTTATTTTATCTTATTATTTTTCAAATAGTATTGTAGGCTTTGAAATTCAGGAAAAAATTTATGATTTGGCGAAAGAAAGTCTAGACTTGAATCATAAGTTGGAACAGATAACACTTATTCAGGATGATGTTAAAAATATTAAGGCTTATTTTCCTAGTAATACTTTTGATGTTGTTTTCGCTAATCCGCCATATTTTAAATTTAATGAACGGTCATTCATTAATCAAAATGAGAGTAAAGCGCTTGCGAGACATGAGATTTCTTTATGTTTAGAGGACTTATTTAAAATTTCACAATATGCTTTAAAAGACCAAGGTGAATTTTATTTGGTTCATTTACCAGAACGTTTAGAAGAAATTTTATTTTATTGTGAAAAGTATAAAATTCGGGCTAAAAAAATATGTTTTATATTTTCTAAAGGCAAAGAGAAGGCTCAGATTGTTCTGATTAAATGTGTAAAAGGTGGAAATAATAAATTAGACGTCTATTCTATAGAAAATATTGATTTATATAAAAGTTATAAAAATCTATTTAGGAAGTGATTTAAGTTGAAATTAATAGTTGGTTTAGGAAATCCAGGGAAAGAATATGAAAATACAAGACATAACGTTGGTTTTCAAGTTGTTGATTTTTATTGTTCAGAAAATGATTTTCAAAAAAAGTTTGATGGTCTTATTAAAATGATGACGATTCAAGGCGAAAAAGTGTTATTTTTAAAACCGCAAACATTTATGAATTTATCTGGTCAATCGGTTATTAAAGCTATCAATTATTATGATATTTCGCTTGAAGATGTTTTGGTTATTCAGGATGATTTAGATTTAACGATTGGTCAATATAAAATGAAAACGAATAGTTCATCTGGAGGGCATAATGGGATTAAATCAATTATTGCACACTTAAAAAGTGAGAATTTTGCACGTCTTAAAATAGGCATAGCTGATACTACTAAAAATAGAGATACCATTTCTTATGTTTTAGGAAAATTTTCTAAAGAAGAGTCTAGCCTTCTTGAAAAAAATCAAGAGATGTTTAAGAAAATTATAGATATTTTTATCCAAGAGGGCGTTCAAAAAGCTATTCAATTTGCAAATACAAGGTGATGGAATGAAATGGATTAATGAAAAATTTAAATTTGAAAAAAATTGTCATGTTGTAGGTTTAACGAAAGAGTTAAATGTTTTTTATTTGCTTTATTTATTTGAAAAAAGTGATAAAAATCTTCTTGTGGTTACCAATTCTCTTTATGAATGCAATCAATTGTATTCTTTATTAAGTACTTATACTGAACGTACCCTTTTATTTCCTATGGATGATTTTTTATCTAGTGTTGCTTTAGCAGTTTCACCGGATTTAAAAGTTAAACGCTTAGAAACTTTGGATAAGTTAAATGATGGTAAAGCTATTATTGTTACGAATCTTATGGGGTATTTAAAATATTTACCTAGCTTAGAAACTTCGAGTCTTTCCAAATTAAATTTAAAATTAAATGACACCATTTCTAGAGAAAAACTAATTGAATCTTTAGAAACTTTTGGATACGTTCGAGATTCCTTGGTAACCGCTACTGGAAATTATGCGGTACGTGGTTTTATTGTTGATGTTTTTCCTACATTTTTGGATCATCCAATTCGAATAGAATTTTTTGGTGATTCGGTTGAATCCATTCGTTCTTTCGATGAAAATACGCAAAGGTCTTTAGAAAATTTAATGGAAGTGTCTATTACACCTTTTGATGAAATTATTGAGGAAGGTGTCAGTTCGCTAGTAACTTACACGAATCCTTTTGTCGTTTATTACGATTATCAACAAATTATAGCCGGGTATGAAAAATTAGAACAAGATGTTTTAGAGTATAAAAAAAGTAATGCGTTGATGGACCAAAATTTAATGTTTTCTTTTGATGAAATTATGGTGGAAGAATGGTTACGTATTGATTCAATTGAAAATGAACAAACTTGTGCTTTAAGTGTTATTAACTATCAATCAAAGGAAATTGAAAACTTTCATTCCGATTTTGAACTTTTAAAAGAAAAGGTTGAGGCTTGGTTAAGTCATAAAAAAACGATTTTGTTTTGTTTATCAAGAGATAATCAAATTAAAGAAATTCACGATTTATTTGAAAGAAGTCAATTTGTAAAAGATGAACTTTTTGAAAATGGTATTAATATTCTAAAAAAGAAAGTGAATAAAGGTTTTATTTTTGATGATTTAGTTCTTATTTCTGAATTTGATATTGAAGAAGTACGAATGGAAAATATTAAATATCACAATGTATTAAAAATAGGGAAAAGAATTCATTCCATTGATCATTTAACGCTGGGGGATTACGTGGTTCATCGAAGTCATGGAATAGGAATTTATAATGGCGTGGTAACTCTTAAGCAACGAGATTTGAAAAAAGATTTTATTCAAATTAATTATTTAGGAGAGGACAAGGTTTATATTCCAGTTGAAAAGATTTCTAGTATTTATAAATATACTGATAAAGAAGGATTGAAACCTAAGGTTAATAAGCTTGATAGTACTTCTTGGGAATTAAAGAAAAGACAAGCCCAAAAGAAAATTAAAGATATTTCTGAAGAGTTGATGAGGCTGTATGCTATTCGTAGTCAAACGAAAGGTGATCCTTATAAAGATGATGCGATGGAGGATTTGTTTGCGATGGAATTTCCTTACGAAGTCACCCGTGATCAAGTTAAAGCTATAGAAGATGTTCAAAATGATTTGAGAAGTTCTGTTCCGATGGATCGTTTGCTATGTGGTGATGTAGGTTTTGGAAAGACAGAAGTGGCTTTTCGAGCAATTTTTAAAACGGTTTTGAATGATCATCAAGTCCTATATCTATGTCCAACTACGATTTTATCTAAACAACAATTCAATTCCGCTAAAGTGCGTTTTCAAAATTACCCTATTGAGATTGCTTTACTGAATCGTTTTACTTCAAAAAAAGAGACAACGCGCATTTTAGATGATTTTAAAAAAGGAAAGATAGATATTCTTTTTGGGACGCATCGTTTGCTTAGCGATGATATTATGCCTTTTCGTTTAGGTTTACTTGTGGTGGATGAAGAACAACGCTTTGGCGTCACACATAAAGAAAAGATTAAAAAATTAAAAAATAACGTTAATGTTTTAACACTTTCCGCAACACCTATTCCTAGAACATTAAAAATGGCGATGAGTGGTCTAAGGGATTTATCTATTATTGATACGGCTCCCGTCAATCGTTATCCTGTGCAAACTTATGTGGTAAGTGAACAAGATTTGTTAGTTAAAGATGCGATTTATAAAGAGTTATCTCGTAAGGGACAAGTTTTTATTTTGTATAATAAAGTGGCTAGTATTCATGATTTTACAGCTAAAATTCGTAATTTGGTTCCAGAAGCTCGTGTAGAATATGCTCATGGACAAATGAGTAAAAATGACCTTGATCGAATAATGGAATCTTTTGTTAATTTTGAATTTGATATTTTAATTTGTACGACGATTATTGAAACGGGTATTGATATTCAGAATGCTAATACTCTTATCATTTATGATGCGGATCATTTTGGATTAAGTCAACTTTATCAAATTAGAGGACGCGTTGGAAGAGGTAATCGCATTGCTTATGCGTATTTGTTATATAGTAAAAGTAAAGTTTTAAATGATATAGCGGTGAAGAGATTACAGGCGATTAAAGATTTTACTGAGCTTGGTAGTGGGTACCGCATTGCGATGAGAGATTTATCTTTGCGAGGGGCTGGAGATATTCTAGGGAGTGAACAAGCTGGGTTTGTTGATGCCATTGGTTTATCTTTATATATGAAAATGATTGAAGAAGAAATTCGAAGATTAAATGGAGAAGAAGTCATGGAAGAAGATACTGATAATAAATCTTTAGTGAATGTGAGTACACATATTAGTGATGATTATGCGAGTGATGAAGATATGAAAATAGAAATTCATCAACTCATTAATGAAGTGGATTCTAAAACTTCTATGGATAGGATTAAATCTATTTTAGAAGATCGATTTGGAAAAGTAACGGAAGAGATGGAAATTTATATGTATGAAGAATGGTTTGAAAAGTTAGCTTATAAATTAGAAATTGTCAATGTGAAACAAACGGATCGAATGGTTGAACTAGAAATTCCTGAAAAGTATTCGATAAAATTAAAAGGGGATAAGTTATTTTTAGAAGCTTTTAATATCAGTTCTCACTTTAATTTTAAATATGCAAATAAAAAAATTGGTATTCAATATTTGATTAAACCCAATACTAAACATTTTTTGTATTTCTTTGTTCCTTTATTAGAACTTATTTATGATGATATAAAAGATTCTTAAAAGGATTAAAAGAGCTCAATTATTAATAAGTTTGAGTTCTTTTTGTATTTTATCCTCTATAATAAATATTATCGTAAAACTTGTTTTTTCCTTTTTTATCTATTTTTATTTTAGATAGTATAATTTTATTTTGCTGTTTCAAACTATATACGTAAGGAGCTGTTAGTCCATGAAGTCAACTGGAGTCATAAGAAGAATTGACGAATTAGGGAGAATTGTTTTACCGAAAGAAATTAGAAGAAATTTAGGAATAAGAGAAGGAGAAAATTTAGAAATCTTTGTTGAAGCGGATCGCATGATTTTAAAAAAGTATTCCAAGATAAAAGATTATGAAGAAATGATTAAAAGTGTAGGAAATCTCATTATCCAAGTTTATGATAATCAACTTATTGTTACCGATCGTGAAAAGGTCATTTATAGTAATAAAGAGGGTTTGATTCAAGCCAATTTAGATAAGAATCTTATTAATTGTATTCAAAATCGAGAAAGTGTTTTAAAAAATAATTTACAAGTTTATCATTTTAATGAAGATTTGAAAGGCTATTATTTTATCATGCCAATTATTACTTCTACGGATTGTTTGGGTTTAGTAATGATTTATGATGAAAAGGAACTAAAAGAAGAATATATTCATTTATTAAAATTAATTACGGTTTTAATTAGTAGTAAAATTGATATTTCTTGAAAGTGAGAAAAATGTATGTTAAGATACTTTTAATTAATGAAGAAGGAAAGAGTACTATTTTGGACTTTTATAGAGAGTTTGTGTTTGGTGAAAACAAATAAAGAAAAACATAGGAACATGGTTCTGGAGTTAAAGCGATTTATTCTCGTTACGAATTAAAGTGCATGAATAAAATCATGAATTAAGGTGGTACCACGGGTTTTGCTCGTCCTTAATTTGTGATTTTTTTTAATTTAAAGGAGGTATTTAAATGATTTATTTTAATTGTGATTATGCTGAAGGAGCTTGTTTGGAAATTTTAGAAAAATTAAATGAAACGAATTTTCTTCAGTTGCCAGGTTATGGGGAAGATGTGTATTCAAAGAAGGCTAAAGAAAAAATAAAGAAGTTATGTGAAAGCCATGCAGCAGATGTTCATTTCTTAATTGGAGGAACTCAAACGAATATGATTGTGATTTCTTCTATATTAAAGTCTTATCAAGGGGTAATCTCGGCGGATACAGGACATATAAATGTCCATGAAACAGGGGCAATTGAAGCAACTGGTCATAAAGTCCTAGTTGTTCCAACTTCTGACGGAAAGTTAACAAGTGAAGACATTTTGAAAGTTTATGAGGAACATTATAATGATCCCGTTCGTGAACACGTCGTGCAACCAGGTATGGTTTATCTTTCTTTGCCTACAGAGGGAGGACTTCTTTATTCTAAAAGAGAACTAGAGTCAATTTATGAAACTTGTCAAAAATGTCATTTGCCTTTATATATTGATGGAGCAAGGCTTGGTTATGGGTTGGTTTCGCCACAAAATGATTTAACTTTATCCGATGTTGCCCATTTGTGTGATGTATTTTATATTGGAGGAGGTAAAATAGGGGCTTTAATTGGCGAGGCTCTTGTTATTACCAATTCTAATTTGCAAGAAAATTTCCGTTATCATATGAAACAAAAGGGTGGTTTATTATTAAAGGGAAGATTACTTGGAATTCAATTTGATGTGTTGTTTGAAAATAATCTTTATTTTAATTTGGCTCGTCATGCAGTTGATTTAGCATTAGAGTTAAAGGATGCGATTGCTAATTCTGGTTATTCTTTTTTGTATGATTCACCGACGAATCAACAGTTTCCTATTCTTCCAAATGATTTAACTAATCAGTTACTTCATAAATATTCTTTCTTGGTTTGGAAAAAAATAGATGAAAATTTTAGTGCTGTACGTTTGGTTACGAGTTGGGCGACCAAAAGGGAAGATGTATTAGAATTAATTAAAGATATTGAAAATTATAAAAAATAGGAGGAGCTATGGAAGAAGCATTTATTTATAAAAATAAGTATTTAAAAGAAGTAAAAACAAATGTTTTAGAGGATTTCGTTCAAAATGATAAGCATTATCTTGTGTTAGAAAAGAATATTTTTTATCCGCAAGGAGGAGGTCAAAAAGGAGATAGAGGTTCTATTTTTGTCGATGGCACTGAGTTTAATGTTGTGAATACAGTGAAAGATTTTAATGGCCGATCTGTTGCTTTATTAGAAATAGAAAATAAAAATGAAGAAAGTTGGGTAGGGAAAGAAGTGCAAGTTTTTCTTAACTGGGCGTTTCGTTATCAGCAAATGCGTTTGCATTCAGCGCTTCATTTATTGCATTATTTTATAGTACAAGTATTGGAAGAGATAGAATATCCCACTTTATCAATGATTAATACAGATGGTACCGCTATCAATCAATATCAAGAGGAAAGAATTACTAAGGAATTAATGGATGAAGTGTATTCAAAGATAACTTCAGAGATTGATAAGGGAGGTAAAATGGTTACTTATCCTGATTTAGAAAAGGAAGGATATCGCTATTGGAAGTATAAAGATTATATCATTCCTTGTGGGGGTATTCATGCAGATGATGTAAAAGAAATTGGAAAAATTAGTTTTGATTATTCTTCTAAAAAGGGGCATCAAACCATAAAAATTAAATTAGAAGATTAAAGGAGAAATATTGTGGAAAAGATATTGATCATGGCTTATATGGGAACTGGAAAAACTGAATTAGAAAAGCAATATGAGAATGTGGTTGATTTTGATTTTCAAGATTATAAATACATTTATGACTTATCTATCAGACAGTTACCTTTGGAACAGAGAAAAGGATCTACTCATTTGAGGACAGAAAATCCAGATTATCCGCAAAATTTTCTTAGAGATGCCATTCATTTATTAAATGCTGGTAAAATTGTTGTTTCACCATTTATTGACCATGTTTTTGATGCTTATGATCAATTTGTTATACAAGAAAACTGTGAAAATTTGAGAGTCATTTTGGTAGCACCTAGAAGGGATAATTTTGAAGAGTATGTAGAGCGTTTTAGAAACAGAGGAAATCGTGAGGCTTTTATCGCGAGAAGAGAAAAGGAATTTTCAGGGTTGATAGATTTGTTTGAACAAGTGAAAGGTTATGAGAAAATAGTTATAAAACCTTTACAATATTTATCAGAGGCATTAGAGGAGTATGGCATTTCTTTAGAAAAGAAAAGAACTAAAAAAATAAAATAGATAAGAGAGGAATGTTATGAATAAAGTAATAATGGTTACAGGAGCAAGAAGATACCGCAAGTTTAGTTTATTGATGACTATCCCTACTTAAATAATGAAGTGATTAAAATAGTGAGGGTTATTAATAAAAAATTAAAAAAATTTTATAAAATAAGAAAAGAGGTAGAAAATGAAAGAAAAATATTATATATCAACAGCCATTGCATATACGTCTAGTAAACCTCATATTGGAAATACTTATGAGATTGTTTTAGCGGATGCTATTGCAAGGTATAAAAGATTAAAAGGGTATGACGTTTATTTTCAAACGGGAACAGATGAGCATGGAGAGAAGATTGAGTTAAAGGCAAAGGAAGTGGGCGTTACTCCTCAAGAATATGTAGATGGTGTTGCCAGTGAAATAAAAAGTATTTGGGATATTATGAATACTTCTTATGATAAGTTTGTAAGAACTACTGATAAACATCATGAACAAGTGGTACAAAAAATATTTAAGAAAATGTATGATAAAGGGGATATATATTTAGGAGAGTACAAAGGCTTATATTGCGTTCCTTGTGAGTCTTTTTGGACAGAGTCACAGTTAGTGGACGGAAAGTGTCCTGATTGTGGAAGAGAAGTTTTAGAGAAAACAGAGGAAGCCTATTTTTTTAAGTTAAGTAAATATCAAAATCAATTAATGGACTATATCGAAAGCCATCCAGATTTTATTCAGCCTGAGGCAAGAAAAAACGAAATGGTTAATAATTTTTTGAAGCCAGGATTACAGGATTTATGTGTGTCTAGAACTTCTTTTGATTGGGGAATTCCAGTGGATTTTGATGCCAAACATGTCGTGTATGTCTGGTTAGATGCACTCACTAATTATATTACTAATATTGGATATGATCCCGATGGATCAAGTGATGAATTTTCTAAATGGTGGCCCTGTGATTTGCATTTGATTGGGAAAGATATTATTCGTTTTCATACGCTTTATTGGCCATCTTTCTTAATGAGTCTTGATTTACCACTTCCAAAACAAATTTTTGGTCATCCATGGCTGATTATGAGTGATGGGAAGATGAGTAAGTCTAAAGGAAATGTATTATATGCGGATGATTTGGTGCGAGAGTTTGGAGTGGATGCAGTACGTTATTTTATGCTTCATGAAATTCCTTTTAGTAATGATGGTGTTTTCTCAAGAGATTTGTTAATTGATCGAATTAATGGAGATTTAGTGAATGTTTTAGGAAATTTAGTGAACCGTACAATTGCTATGGCAAAAAAGTATTTTGATAGTCATTTAGAAAATAGAAAAGTATATGAGAATGTGGATGAAGAATTGATTTCTATGGTTAATGGGATAGAAGAAAAAGTTGATATTAAAATGAATACTTTTGAAATAGGAAGTGCTATGGATGAGATTTTTGAAGTTTTAAGAAGATGTAACAAATATATTGATGAAACGACTCCTTGGGTTCTTGCTAAAGAGGAAAGTAAAAAAGATAGACTGGAGACGGTTCTCTATAATTTAGTGGAAAGTATTCGAGTTTGTGCGTTGTTTTTACAATCATTTTTACCAGAGACAAGTGAGAAAATAATGAACCAAATAAATAGTAAAAATCAAGAGTTGAAATTTAATGATAGTGAAATTTATGATTTAAATGAAGCAAAGATTTTATTTCAAAGAATTGAAGTTTAAACTTACTTTTAGATAAGTTTTTTCGTGACTTTATTTTTGTTAAGAACTAAAATATTTTTGGGTGGTTTTATGATTAATCTTGATTTAAAAAAAGATTTACTTCATGCTAAAAAATTATAATGAAGAATGATGAACAGGCATGTATTTATAAAAAAAATAGTCGAATTCCAATTAAAGGAACAGAAAATTTTAAAGAACTTTATAAAAAAATATCGTATTTTAATAATTCTTTGATGGTTACTGGAAGTGGAAACCAAATTTTGGAAGCTATTTTTTTTTGGTGCTTCTAAAATTCAAGCATTTGATATTAATAGATTAGCAAAATACGGTTGTGCTCTTAAATAGCAGTGGTTAAAGCTTTAGAATATGATGAATTTGCTGATTTTTATTTTAGTTATTTCTATAATTCATATTATAAAAGGATTAGAGAATTTTTAAAGGGCAATTTTTTAAAATTTTGAGATAATGTGTTTTTGTCTTTTTCAACTTTTCAAATTTTCTTTTCTCTTTTGATTCAGAGAATGGAGAAGTTTTAGATAATAATTTCTCTATTTATTCTAAGAAGGAATACGAAATAATAAAAGAAAGCATTTCTTTTGTTAGCATTCAATATATAGATTCAAATTTGATGAATGTTAGTCAGCGATTAAATGATTCTTTTGATTTTATTTATCTTTCTAATATATATAATTATTTGTCCTATTCACCTAAAAGTTTTAGTGAATTTCTAAAGAAAAATCTATATTCATTATTAAAAGATAGAGGAGAACTTATTTTTAATTATTATTATGCGGTAGCTGGTGAAATACGAGATAGTTTTTTTCCAGCAGATGCTTATTCTTATATGAGTTCTATTAGTAATGAGTGTCATGGATTTAATTCTTTTTTTGATGTTCAAAAGTATGAAGTATTAGCTTCTGGATATGGAGCATCTTATTTCACAAAGAATTTGGTTTTATCATTAAAAAAGTGATTTTACATCTTTTTTTATTTTTGTTATAGTATTTTTGGAAGTGAATTTTATGTTTTGTGATACGCATTGTCATTTATTTAAAGAATATTATGAAAATATTGATGAAATTTTAGAAAACGCATTGGATAACCAAGTGAATCGTTATATTGTTGCTGGCTGTGATGATAAAACAAATAGAGAAGTTTTGAAATTATTAGATAAAATGGGAATCTATGGTTGTTTGGGAATTCACCCAGAAGAAGTCCATTCTTATAATGATAGTGATTTAAAATTTCTAGAAAAAAATTTGAAAAATAAAAAAATAGTGGCTATTGGAGAAATAGGTTTAGATTATCATTATGATAAAGAAAGTAAACAAAAACAGATTGATTTATTTGAATATCAGTTAAGATTAGCTGAAGCGTTTCAAATGCCAGTTGTCATTCATTCTAGAGAGGCTACAAATGATACAATTGAGATTTTAAAAAAATATCGTGTGAAAGGTGTTATTCATTCATTTAGTGGGAGTCTTGAAACCGCAACAATTTATATTAAAATGGGCTTTTTATTGGGCGTTAATGGTGTTATCACTTTTAAAAATTGTAATTTGAAAGAAGTTATAAAAGAAATACCTTTAAATAAAATTGTATTAGAAACAGATAGTCCTTATCTTACACCTGTTCCATTTAGGGGAAAGAGAAATGATCCCAGCAAAATAAAAAATATTGCGGAATATATTTGTGATTTAAAACATATAAGTATGGAAGAACTAGCAAATATTACCAATGAAAATATAATGCGACTTTTTGACATTTAGAAGGGCTTTTGATAGAATAATGTATAAATTGAGGTGATCAAGTGATTCGTAACAGTCTCAAAATTTGTTTTAAATTCTTACAAACGGGGTTACTGGTATTACTTGTAATAATTGTTGAGTCAAGTACTAATATTAAAGAAACAAAAGTATTAAATGATAATTATAATAAAAGTATTGATTTGTCAACTATGGCATTAAAATTAAAAGAAGATATTAAAAATGATTTATATAGTGCAAAGGATACATTTACTGGGGATTTAACGGGTTATGTAGCAACGTGCCCTTTGTGTAGTGGAAAACTTGCTTGTTTACCTAATTATTATGTTTTAGATGGAACAGATACCTATCAAGATATTAGTTATGGGAAGGTGCGAATTGTTGCTTCTAGTAAAAATTTACCTTGTGGAAGTATTATTCGATTTAATAAACCTAGTGTTTCACAAGAACCTATTTTAGCTATTGTTTTGGACCGAGGTGTTTTAAATAATGATATTGATTTATTAACTCCAGAACTTAGTTATGCTTTATCTTATGTAGGAAGAAGTAGTATTACTTATGATGTATTAAGAAGTGGATGGCAAAAATGATAAAAGCTAATAAAAATTTTGGGCAAAATTTTTTGAAGAATAAAGAAATTTTACAAAAAATCAGTGATTCTATAGAAGTTAATGAGAATGATTTAATTATAGAAATTGGGCCAGGTATGGGAGCTTTAACAAGCTATTTAGTTAAAAAAGAGTGTTTTTTATTATGTTATGAAATTGATCAACGTATGAAGGATTATTTGAAATCTTATACTAGTGATAAAACTTCTATTATTTATGATGATTTTTTAAAGCGAGATGTTAAAGAGGATATAAAAGGTATTGCTTATCATAATATTTATGTGATTTCCAATATTCCCTATTATATAACCACACCTATTTTGTTAAAATTGATGGATTTAGATTGTTTTAAGTCTATCGTTTTGCTTGTTCAAAAAGAATATGGTGAAAGAATTGTTGCAAAAGAAAGAAGTAAAAGTTATAATGCTTTAACTTTATTGGTCGATTATAGTTATGACAGTGAGATACTAATGAAAGTTGGAAAAGAACAATTTACGCCTATTCCTAAAGTAGACAGTGTTGTCTTAAAATTAAATAAAAAAATACCTTTTTCTATTGATAAGGAAAATTATATATCATTTATAAAGACGTGTTTTAAAAATAAAAGAAAGACTTTGAAAAATAATTTAGACAGTGATGTTTTTAATCAACTCCAAGATAAATTAAAAAAATTAGGTTATGATGAAAACGTTCGTGCTGAGGAAATTTGTCCTCAGGATTATCAAGAACTATTTCTATTTTTAACTCAATGACTTAGACTAACAATAGTCTTTTTTATTTTGTCGAAATAAGACGAACGAAAATATTCGAAATCTTTTTTCTTTTTTGGTAAGGTAAGTTTCATTATTAGGAGGTTGAAAGAAATGCATAAAAAAATTTCTTAGACATATAAATTAGATAGGTGAAGAAGATGCAAATAAAAAAAGGTGATCTTGTTACTCGAAATAGTTATCAACACGATACTTTGTTTAAAGTCATGAATATTAAAGGAAACATTTGTTATTTAAAAGGTATAGATGTTCGTCTTTATGCAGATAGTGAAATGGATGATTTAGTTATTGTGAGTGAAGAAGAACAAGAAAATTTGCGCGTGGAAATTGATGACGATGAAGATGATTTAGATCGAAGTGAATTTTTTTATTTACCTGGTAAAGTCTTACATATTGATGGAGATAGTGAGTATTTGACGCGTTGTTTAAATTATTATAAAAAACATAATGTTTTGGCTATTGGAAAAAAGATAATGGAAGTCGATATTGCTTCAAAAATTCGTGGACTATTAGAAGAGTTTAAACCTGATTTAGTGATTATTACAGGTCATGATGCTTATTATAAAAAAAAAGGAAATGTTAATGATTTAAGAAATTATAAGAATACCGAAAATTTTATTAAAGCAGTAAGAGAATGTCGTAAGTTTGAAAAAAGCCATGAAAAATTAGTGGTTATTGCTGGGGCTTGCCAGAGTAATTATGAAGAATTAATTAAAGCAGGAGCTAATTTTGCATCAAGTCCTAAAAGAGTTAATATCCATTGCTTAGACCCAGCCATTATTGCGACACATCTTGCTTTAACTGAAAGAAATAAAGAAGTGGATTTGCTTGCTTTACTTGAAAAAACAAAATATGGTAGTGATGGAGTTGGTGGGTTGTTTTCAAAAGGGCTTATGTATGTAGGCTACCCTAGATAAGGAGAGAGTATGAATATTAATATAATTAAGGAAGAAGTAAAAAAACATTTAAATAAATCGGTTGAAATTTCAGTACACGGTATGAGAAATAAAAGTTATAAAGTTAAGGGAATTATTACACATGTTTATCCAAGTATCTTTATTGTTAATGAAAATCAAGTAGAAAAGAGTTTTAGTTATTCTGATTTAGCAACAGGTGAAATAATTATCAAGTATTTGTAAAAAGTGCTTGATAAACTCGCAAATATGTCATAAAATGGTATTAAGTTACTAGAGAACTTTAGAAGGAGAATCATAATATGGAAATTACATCAGTAACCGTTCGTAAATTTGAAAAAGATGGAAACAGAATGAAAGGAATCGCAACAGTAGTGATTGATAATTCATTTGCTATTCATGATATTAGAATTATTGAAGGTGATAATGGCTTATTTATAGCAATGCCTAGTAGAAAAACAGCTACTGGGGAATATAAGGATATTGCACATCCAATTAATACAGATGTTCGTAATATGTTTCAAGATGTTATTTTAGAAGAATTTAAAAAAGAAACTACTGAAGAATAAAAAAATACCTTAATTCATTTGAGGTATTTTTTTATTGGTATAAGAAATTAAATCATTTAAATTACAATCTAAATAATTACAGAGTCTTGCAATTACAAATAAGTCTATTTTAGTTATTTCTCCAGTTATTAATCTTTTAATAACTTTATAATCTGTGTTTGTATCACGCATTAATTTATTGATACTTATTTTTTTATTATTTAGGATATTTTTTAATTTAAAATTAAATTCTCCGTTTTCAATAATTGTTGTATACATAATTTTTCCTCGCTTAGATTCATTTTATTGAATTTTATGAATACTTGACTATTGGTTGTTTGACCTATGCGTGTTTAATACCTTAATTTTTATAGTGTCAACCAAATATATTGAATTATTGACTATTAACTTTCTGATTAGTATAATTTGATGTATGTTATATATAAAAAATATATATAACAGTAATGTATATATTAATCCACTAATTTATGTGGTTAATGAGAAAGGCGGTTGCTATGAATTTAAAAGAGTTTATCAGAGTTAAGAAGAATAAAAAATCATTTATTCTATAGTAGGAATACTACTAATCATAGGAAGTATTACGTTGTATAAAACATTTGCTTTCTATGAAGAAAAGTTTTAATGTCTTAAAGGGAAGAATCTCTGATTTTGGTTACGATATTAAAATGTTAAGTGTTGTCGTAGATGATAAAAAAAGTGAAACCATACCAGAAAGAGGGTTATACAAAACAAATGTGAATGGAACATTTGGGGAATGGGATTATAACAATTGGAACTTAGTGTTAAACAATGTCAGCAGTGAATCAAAATGTAATGTGAGTTTTACCTCAGGTTTACCACAAGAAGAATACAATAAATATATTGAAGCAGGAAAAGCCATGCACCGAAACACGTATCGAGGAAAAGATATAACTGAATATTATACAGATGGAAGTTTATATACGAGAATCAGTAATGGAAGTTTTGAAGACATCTATGTCGGTGATTATATCATAGCAAATGATGTGACATGGTTAATTGCAGACATTGATAATTATTTATATACTGGAGATACGCAATTAACAAAACATCATGCAACCCTAATACCAGCGGAACCCTTAATGAATGCGTCCATGAATGATACGGACACAACCGAAGGTGGATATGCTGGAAGTAAAATGGTTACAGAAACTTTAACTAATTTAGTTTCAAATGAAGAAATAGTCGGTAAAGTCTTTGGAAGTCATATACTAGAATATCGAAATTTATTGTCTAATTCTGTAAATTTAGATTCATGTAATCAAACTGGTGGAGATTCTAAGGGGGCAGCAAGTAATTGGTCATGGTATACAAGAAAGATAGATTTAATGAGCGAAACCAATGTTTATGGATCAGTAGTTTATTCGAGTAGTGGAATTGATACAGGAATTGATAATATGCAATATGCAATCTTTGTTCTAAAACCAGAAATTAGAATCGGATATAATGGCCACGGTTATAACTATTGGTTAAAAAATATTGCTAGTGTTCGTAGTTTTGCCTACTTAAATGGACAAGGGATTTCACAAGAAAACTTTGCTTCTAATCAGGCTTCGGTGCACCCTCGTTTTTTAATTGGATGAAAGAGAGTTAAGTGAAAGTTAATTCTTTTTTTCTTGTCAAAAATTTGTTAGGGATTTATAATTGAATTACAAATAAGGTAAAAGACTTTGTTTGGTTATGAAATCAATTTAATAAGGAAGGAAAAAAAGAAAATGAAAAAGCTTAAATTAAAGAATGGGGGGGGGGTTATTAAGAACTAAT
>CAJTYF010000014.1 GCA_910583945.1 uncultured Bacilli bacterium | reverse complement strand
TCTTTATTTACTTAACTTTATTTCTTTCCTTTTCTGATTTTTGCCGGAACTTAAAAAACTTTAATTAGAATAAGAAAAATAAAAGTCGTATTATTAAACATAAAAGTATTCCTATTACAGTTGGTAAAATGAAGCTTACGAGTGTCCATTTTAAACTTCCTGTTTCTTTTTTTATTGTTAAAAGTGTGGTTCCACATGGAAAATGAAATAAAGTAAGAATGATAAAATTAATAGCGGTTAATAACGTCCATCCATGATTGACTAAAATATTTTTTAGCACCTCTAAACTTTCATAATCAACCAGACTTCCTTCTGCTAAGTATCCCATTAAAAGAATGGGTACAACAATTTCATTCGCGGGAAAGCCTAAGAGAAAAGCAATGATAATCATACCATCTAGTCCGATTAATAAACCAAAGCCATTAAAAAAGTTTGATAAAAGATTAAGAGTATTCTCGCCATTTATATTTATATTTGCTAGAAGATATAGAATGAAACCTGTTGGAATGGCAATTAAAATCGTTTTTTTTAAAATGGCTAAGACTTTTTCTAACATTGTTTTTACAATTAATTTTAGTATTTTAGGTCGACGATATAATGGGAGTTCTAATATATTACTGGATGGGTAGCCTTTTAATAAAGTCAGAGATAATATTTTTGAGACAATAAAAGTCATGAGTATTCCTAAAAGAATAAAAAGGGTTAAAAAGAGCGCACTTAAGAAACTGGATGTTGCATGGTTGGTTGTTACTAAAAACATTGTGATGAGAGCAATAATCGTTGGAAATCTTCCATTACATGGAACAAAAACATTGGTTAAAATAGCCATTAATTTTTCTCTTTTTGATTCGATGATTCGACTTCCAGTTACTCCTACGGCGTTACATCCAAATCCCATAAGCATGGTTAAACACTGTTTTCCGTTTGCGTTACATTTTTGGTAGCAATGGTCCATATTAAAGGCAATTCGTGGTAAGATACCATATTCTTCTAAAAGTGTAAATAAAGGAAAGAAAATCATCATGGGAGGTAACATCACACTAATAATCCAAGTCGTTGTTTTATAAATGCCGAGTACTAATAAATCGATTAAAAATTTTGGTAAACAAAGAAATTCTAAGAGAAAATACAATTTATCTTCAAAAAAGTTAAACATTTTAAATAAAAGATCCGATGGAATATTTGAAAAAGTTATGGTTAACCAAAGACATAAAAAGAGCATGATGATCATAATGGGTATTCCCGTAAATTTATTGGTTAAGATTTGATCTAAGAGGCGACTTTTCTTATTGTAATCTTCTTTGGTGTATTTTACGACTTCTTTTGCTATTCTTTTAGCGGTATCAATAGTATTTTTTATAATTTTATCTTTCATTAAGTTTTCTTTTTCAAGTTCTTTTAATTTTTGATATCTCTCTTCATGATTTAAGCCTGTTAATTCTTCTTCGATTAAAGGATTGTATTTTAAGATAAAGGAACTTTCTTTTTGATAGTGAATGATTTCATTTATTAATTTGCTAATCCCTACCCCATTTCTAGCATCTGTTGTTACGACTGGAATGTCTAATAAATTACTTAATTTTTTACTGTTTATCACTATTCCGTTTTTACTTGCTTCATCAATTAAGTTCACCACTAAGATGACTTTTTTGGTCATTTCAAGTGTCTGTAAAACTAAGTTTAAACTTTTTTCTAAGTTGGTAGCGTCTCCAATGACTACGGCAATATCGTACTCTTTTTTCAATATAAAGTTGGTTGCTACGACTTCTTCTTCGGAATAACTTTTTAAAGAATAGGTTCCTGGTAAATCAACAATTTGAATTTGATTGTTTTCATATACAAAAGCATGTTCACAACTATCTACTGTTTTTCCCGTCCAATTTCCAGTATGTTGTTTTAATCCTGTTAAGTAATTAAAAATAGTAGATTTTCCAACGTTAGGATTTCCGATTAAAGCAATTTTTGTTTTATTCAAAGCGGTCCACCTCTATTTCTAATGCGTCTTTTTTACGAATTGATAAAGTGGTTCCGTTTATTAAATAGGCTTTGGGATCGTTAAAAGGACTCTTTAATACACATTTCACACGATTGCCTGGAATAAATCCCATATCTTGAAGTCTTACCTTTATGTTGCCTTCTAAGTTTATTTTCCTTATTATCCCTTCTTCGTCTTTTTTTAAATCAGATAAATACATAGCATCACCTATATATAAATATGTAAAAATCCCATTTAGTGTTCCTCTTTTTTTAGTTCGTTTAATTCTTTATAGATTTTATCAATAGCGTCTAGTAAAAAATCCACTTCTTCTCTTTGATTTTGATTACTTCTATTACTATCTGTGGTAAACGGGCCTCCTCCCCTTTTACTTTTTTTACTATTAATATTTATGTTGCTATTTTCAATTCGGCTTTCTATTAGTTGTTGTTGACTCGCATTCGTTGCTAAGTATTGACCTAAAAGCATAAACCAGTTGCCTAAAGAGTTTTGCTCGTTCGCATTTAAGTCTCCTACTAAAGCTATACCTATAAAAACCGCGATTAAGTTATAAGTTGTGGGCTGGATATTAGGGGGAAAGTTCGTATTGTGCATAATTATTCCCCCTTTCTTTAAAGTTTATGAATTTCCTATTTAGTTTAGGCAATAATAAAAATGGTGATAATATGACTCTAAAAAAATATAATGAAGAACTGTTTCAATTTATTGAACAGGCTACTTGTTCATTTACTGGGGTTCAAGAAATTAGACAACAATTATTAAATAAGGGTTTTGTAGAACTTTTAGAAAATGAAAATTGGAATTTAGATAAAACAAAAAAATATTTTGTGATACGAAACGATGCTTCGATTATTGCGTTTACCCTAGGAAACATGAATAGTTTTCATATTACCTGTACCCATGTTGATACACCAGGATTTATGATTAAACCAAAAAATGAAATTTATGAAAAAAATTATTTAAAAATAAATGTGTTTCCTTATGGAGGGTTACTTAATTATGCATGGTTAGATGAAACTTTATCGGTTGCTGGACGTGTGATTGTTAAAAGAGAAAATCAATTTTTTAAAGAAATCGTTGATTTAAAGGAAGCTTTTCTTTGCATTCCAAGTGTTGCGATTCATCAAAATAGTAGCGCCAATCAAAATTTAGCGTTAAATGATCAAATTGATATGATTCCTATTCTTTCTTTAATGAATAAAAAAGACGTTTTAAAGGCTATGCTTCGTGATTATTTAAAACTTAAAAATAATGAAACGATTTTTGATTATGACTTATTTTTATACGCCACCGCTAAACCAGAATTTATAGGATTAAAAAAAGAGATGATTCTCTCTCCAAGATTAGATGATTTAGCTTGTGTTTTTCCCGCTTTAAAAGCTTTTGTTGATCATAAAAATAAAAAGAATAATACAATTTTTTGTGCTTTTAATAGTGAAGAAATTGGAAGTTTAACGAAAGAAGGTGCTGATTCTTCGTTTTTAATGGATATTTTAAAAAGAATTTCCGCCTTTTTAGAAAAAGATATCTCAATTATGATTTCTAATTCTACGATTTTAAGTGCGGACAATACGCATGCCACTCATCCTAATCATCCAGGTAATAGTGATATTAATAATGAAGCATTATTAAATAAAGGGATAGTGGTTTCTAAAGATGCTTCTTCTACTACAGATAGTATTACGTCTTCTCTTTTTAAAGGTATTTGTGATAAGAAAAATGTGCCTTATCAAGATTTTGTAACGAAGAATGATATGACTAGTGGAAGTACCTTATCAGGAATCAGTCTTAGACACGTGAGTATTGATTCGATTGATATTGGACTGGGACAACTGGCTATGCATGGAGCAAAAGAAATTATTGGCAAAGAAGATTCCTATTTTTTATACCTTGCATTTAAAGAATTTTATGAAACACAAATTATTAAAAAACAAAATCATTTAACTTTGAAGTAATTTTGAACTTATTAAAAGTTCTTTTTTAATGAAAAAATAGACTATTCTGAATTATTTACAGAATCTGTCTATCTTTTATAGTGTTGTAGCATTTTTTTAAGAAGTCATCCGTCATACCAGCTATAAAGTCCATTACTTTTCTTTCATTTGTTGTCTGTTTTAAATAGTCCTCGCTCATTTCAGATAGAAAAGTTTCATGTATTAAAGAATTTTCTTTTTTCTCTTTTACTTCTTTTAAACAATGATTAAAAACGGTTCGAAACATTTTTTCATACTCTTTTTTTTCATCTAACGTATTGGCTTTATCGTAAATGTTTTCGTAATTAAATTTTTTTAAATCCATGAGGGCTTTAAAAATTTCATCACTTATTTTAATATAAGGTTTATCTTTACTATTTTTTATGATATCCACTACAAGTGTATTAATAATGCTTCGATTGGTACTTCCTAAAACTTTTGTTATATTTTTAGGAATATCTTCTGGTTTAATGATTCCTAACGTTATAGCGTCTTCTATGTCTTTTCCTACGTAAGCTATGATGTCACTTACTCTTACCACACATCCTTCTAAAGTCATTGGTCTTAATTTTTTTATTAAATCTTTATTCCGATAGGATTCTTTATATTCTTCTAAAAATTCGTCTTTCGTTTTCTTTTTTGGATAGTACTCTTTTAAAGGTAATTCGCCATTGTGACACATGATGGCATCTAAAACTTGAAGTGTAATGTTTTTTCCTAAACCATGTTCTTCTAAAGTCATTAATACTCTCACACTTTCAATATTGTGATTAAAATAGCCTTCATTATTTTCTAAGCTAATTTGATTTAATATTTTTTCTCCAACATGACCAAAGGGCACGTGTCCTAAATCATGACCTAATGCGGCTGCTTCGATTAAATCTTCGTTTAGACCTAGATTTCTACCAATTGTTCTAGCGACTTTACTTACTAATTGGACGTGTATCATTCTTTTGGAGATATGGTCATTTTCATTAAAGGTAAAGACTTGAGTTTTGTCCGCATACCTTAGATAGCTTAAAGAATAGATGATTCGATCAATGTCATGAAAAAAGGGTGTTCTATATCTATCATTTTCTTCTTTTTTAAAGCGAATAGCGTCTTTATCTTGAAAAGCATAGTTATTCATTACTCTTCTCCTTCATCACTTTTAAGTTTTACCAGTACTTCACGAGGTTTTGATCCATTTTGAGGACCTATGATTCCTCTTTCTTCTAATAAGTCAATAATTCTGGCGGCACGATTATAACCTAGACGAAATCTTCTTTGTAAGAGAGAAGCACTTACTTTACCAGTATCTAAGGTAAATTTTAATACTTCATCGTAGACGGGGTCATCGGTATTTTCGTTTTCTGGTGCAATATTAGATGGACTAGACCCTTCCAAATTGACTGGATTTGCCATGGTTTCATCATAATTTGCGCCTTGTTGTTTACAAACATGATTAATGATGCGTTCGATTTCATCGTCAGAGATAAAGCACCCTTGAATACGAGTTGGACTGTTTGCTCCCATGGGTAAATAAAGCATGTCTCCTTTTCCTAATAATTTTTCAGCACCTGAAGTGTCTAAAATGGTTCTTGAATCAATGTAGCTTGCTACTGAGAAGGCAATTCGTGATGGAATATTGGTTTTAATAACTCCTGTAATGACATCTGTACTGGGTCTTTGTGTTGCAACAATTAAGTGAATGCCTGCTGCACGAGCAAGTTGGGTGATACGCATGATGGAGTCTTCGACTTCTTTTTTAGCCACAATCATTAAATCAGCCATTTCATCTACAATGACTACTAAGTAATTCATTTTTTCCGTGTTTTCTTTTTCAGCTTTTTTGTTATAATCTTTGATATTTTTAACCCCTTTTTCCGCTAATACTTTGTAGCGATGGTCCATTTCACTTACGACTTTTTGTAAGACTAAAGAGGCTCTTTTAGGGTCTGTGACAACGGGACATAATAAATGAGGCACGCCATTATAATTCGAAAGTTCTACTTGTTTTGGGTCGACTAAAACGAGTTTGACCTCTTCTGGACGATAATGCATTAAAAGGGAAATGATAATACTGTTAATACAAACGGATTTACCACTACCTGTTGAACCAGCAACTAAAAGATGGGGTAAAGTTGATAAGTCGGTATTGATGGTTCTTCCAGCAATGTCTTTTCCAAGAGTTACTAATAACCCTTTTTTTATTTTTTCAGGTTCAGCGTCTCCTATCACTTCTTTTATTTTAACAGATGCTACTTCTTTATTTGGAATTTCAACACCTATGGTTGATTTACCTGGAATCGGAGCTTCGATACGCACATCCTTAGCGGCTAATGCAAGAGCAATTTCTTTATTAATGCCACTAATACGACTTAATTTTGTTCCAGTTGGGACAACCACTTCGTATTGAGTGACGGCTGGTCCAACATGAATTTCTACTACTTTCCCTGCTATTTGAAAATCATTTAATACTCTTTCTAAAGATTCTTTATTACTTCTAATAAATTCTGTTGAATTGATTTTTTTATTTTTAGGTGGTTCATCTAACAAAGATAAAGGAGGAAGTTTATAACTCGTATTGACCACATTCGTATTGATTTCTTTAACACTTTCTTCTTCCTTAGGTTCCTCTTTTGGTATTTCTGGATGAGGTTTTAGTTCTTCTACACTGGTAATAATAATTTTATCGTCTTCGTTTACTCCTGTAATAGGAATGTTATCGTTTGGTTCTTCTTTCGCTTCAGGTGTTTTCTCTTTCTTTTCACGTTTTTTAAATTTGAAGACTTTGGTTAAAATCGTGCTTAAGTTCAAATTAAAGATCATCACTAATGCAAAAATAAATAAAATGGTTAGTACTATATACGTTCCTGTTACGCCAAAGAGACCTGATATACAAAAGGATAAGACTGCTCCAATGATTCCTCCACCAATCACAATAGAAGTCGTTCCAGTTGAGGTTAAAATGTTTGCCTTGTTGATGGATGCCATTCTTTCCATATAACTATTAACGGTTTCTTGAAACAAGTCAAATGGCTTTTCTACACTTCTAACAAATGTAATATGAGATAAGATGAGCAAAATGGCTATGATTAAATAGATGCCAATTAATTTTGAGGAAAAAAAGTTTGGTAGTTTTCTTTTCATTAACATGTGAACGCCCAAAATTAAAACGAGCATTAAAGTAAAATACCACCATTCTCCAAGTAAAAACATGGCAAATTGTTTTATTAAAGCTCCAACAGGACCAAAGCCGAAGCCAATTAACCCAATAAGGATTAGTATTAATCCTGTTAATTCTACACTGTATTCAAATTTATTTCCTGAGTCTTCTTTTGATTTTTTCTTCTTTGCCATATCTATTTTCACCATTTTTATTATAACAATTTTCGACTTTTTTTACAAAGAAAAAGTGTCAATTAGACACATTTTAAGCATGAGCAATCATACCACTTCTCCTTATCGGATTTCTATAAATATTATAAGCATTTGCAGCATCATAACTTCTAATATATTCATCAATCTGCTTTTGTGTTTCTTCTTTCATTATATATTCTCCGTTAGGTTGATGTTTATAAGTAAAATAATGTTCTTTGTCATTTCTAATGATTCGATAAACCCTAAAGAAAGTTCTATCATCTGAATTGAAAAATTTTACAAAAGTAGGTTTAAATTCTTTATTGTTTTCATCTAAGAACAGAGATAGTAAGTGTTTTATATACGTTGTACCACTCGAATACCCCACCAATCCTTTATGATCTTTTAATAATTCTTCAATTAATTTATAGACAAGATAGATATAATCTTCTTGAGAATATTTTCTTCGAATTAATGCAAGTTTTTCTTTCATTGTTTGCAATTTTTTTTCTTTTTCTGTCGGCTCATTTTGTTCACTCATTTTGATTATTTTTTTTTGACCATTTTCATTTTTTATAATACAATTATTAACCGTATTTAAACCAAATTTAATTCGCATTAAATCTCCTTTTTTACTTGCGAGATCAAATTGATATCTTTCTTTATTTATTGTTACAAGTACATATACATGAACTCCCCCGCTAGAAGTCGTTTTAGCTTTTATACCAAATGCATTAAGCAAATTAATAAAAATATGGGCCCATTTATAACAGTCAACATAAAGATTATCAATATTATAAATATCGATTTCTTTTTGAGCAGATTTTTCAATTGTATCAGAAAGATTATGAAATGGATCATACTCAAAAATTTCTCCAGTTCGTTTGTAAATATGATTTACAATGTCTATTGGTTCAACAAGATTCAAAGATAAAATTTCTAATTTCATCATTTCTAATAAATTCATAATATCAAAACCCCTTTTTCTTATGTTTAGATTTTATCATAAAAAAAATCATTTGTCAAATTATGTAAATACAAGTGATTTTTATTTGCTTTTTTTAGAATTTTGTTTTTTTATTTTACTTCTTTATAAATTTTGACTTTTTCTCTTTTTTCACTTTTTTTTCTTAATTTTGGAATCATTAAAAGTGGATGAAAAAGAAAATCTAAAGAATCAGCTTTATCCACAATGGTTAAAATCCAACTTTCTTTGTATTTGGGAATTTTTTTATTGATTGGGAACATGTGCGTTTCAATCATACTTTCAATTTTTTTAGTCATTAAGTTAGGGAAGTATTTTAGGGCATTTATTCTTGCTTGCTCGGCGTGAACAAAAGCATGCTTTTTAAAAAAAGGCGTTTTATCAAAGGTTTCTTGCCATGGTTTATCATAAAAATCATGTAATAATCCCGCTATGGCAAGAGCTTTATAGTCTAAATGAAGTTTTTTTCCAATTTTATAGGCATCATAAGAGACTCTTAATACATGATCGTAAACACTTTCGTTGTAATGATGTGCATAGTTTTTTCTTTTTAAGAATTCTTCATTTTCTAAAATTTCTTTTACTATTTTATAATATTCGCTTTTTTTAAAAGTGGGACTTTTTTTTTTATTTTTATTTAAAGCATAGTTGTTCATATATTCAATTAAACTTCCCATTTGAAATAATAGAGTTAAAAATATGAAGAGTTTAATAGGTATATGAATTTTTGTTAGAATAATATCAAGTAATCCTAAAAGAATCGTTATAAATATCACCCATGTCTTTATTTTTCCTATAAGTAAAGATTCAACAGTTTTGGTTTTGTAATAGGTATAAATATTAAATAATGCAATTAAACATTCTAAGATAAATATATAAAAGAAACCATGATAGTTAAAGATTAAAATAATTAAAAGAGAAAGTGCTAAACATTTGTCTCCAATGGCATCGAGTTTCGCTCCTAGTTCACTAGCTACGTCCCATTTTCTTGCTAATCTTCCGTCTAAAAAATCTGTAAGAGCAATAAAAAAAGCTAAAATTAGTAATGAATAGGTGTGATCATAGATGCCTAAATAAATAATTAATGGTATGACTAATAATCTTGATAGTGTTAAAATGTTTGGAATTATTTTTTTCATCCCATTTTCCTCTTTTCCTAATTTATTATAACAAAAAAAATAAAAACATTAAATGATTATTAATGTTTCTATTATAAATATACTTTTAATCCTTTTATATTATTCTCTAAAGTTTTTAAAAGGTCTTCTCCTAATTTTGTTATTTCTTCATCGCTGTCATCAAAAAGATTCATGGCTTCAATGATTTTAGTGATGCCTTTACTGGTTCCTTTTACCATCATTTCAGCAATGGTTTTGTCTTCGTTTTCTTTTTTTATCATCATATCACTCATCATTTTGCTACTCATTCGAGTCATTTTACCAATTTCTTGTTCTTCTGTTCCATATTTTGGGAATATTTTTTCGCATTCTTCTACTATTTTATTGTAATCTTTTTTTTGCTCTTCTAAAAATTCACGAAATTTAGATTGTTTTACTTTGTCTATGACATCATTAATTCCAATAATCCCCATTTCACTTGTTTTGTAAATTTTGTCTAAAAAAGCTATATTTTTGTTTTCTTTCATAAAAAATCACCCATTTTTAGTATGAGTGAATTTTTCATTTTTATACTTCTTGAACTACCGCTATAATCATCGGTTTGCATTCGGTTTCTTCGTATAGAAATTTACTTAATTCAGTACGAATTTCTGTTTTTATTTTATTAAAGTCTACAAAATTATCAATGATGTTTCTTAAAATAATGTCTTCAGCTATTTTTTTTATTTCTCTAATAATTTCTTTAGAATCCTTGGCATAAATAAATCCTCTAGTGGTTACTTCTGGTCCTACTAAAATGGTTTTTGTTTTTTTACTTAATGTCGCACTAATTAAGACAATTCCATTTTCACTTAACATTTCACGGTCTTTGATTACAAGTTCCCCTACATCATCACTTGATTTACCATCAATTAGAATATCGTTGACTTTTATTTTTTCTGTGGTTTCTTTTAAAACACCCTCTTCAAATAAAACGATTTCTCCATTTTGCTTTAGAATAATGTTTTCTTTTGGGATACCAAGAGAATTTGCTAAATTTGCATTTTGAACTAAGTAACGGTATTCTCCTTTAACTGGCATGTAATACTTAGGGTTGGTTAATTTTAACATTAACATCAAATCTTCACTTGAGGCATGATGAAGAATGTTTTTATCTTTCGGAATAGAAATAATACGACAACCTAACATAGATAGTTCATTTTCAATTTTAACTAATAGTTTTTCATTGCTATCGTAACGAGGCTCAGCAAAAATAATGGTGTCGCTTGGTTTTAATTTTATGTATTTATCATAGCCACTCATTACTTTACTAATGGATGCATAAGGGTTTTCTTTGTCATCACATAAAAGTAAAATAGAATCGGGATCATCCACGTTTGATAAATCACCTAGTAAATCGTCTGGAAAGTTTAAGTATCCTTCTTTTTTAGCGAAGTTGACAACATTTTGTAATTTTTTACCCATTAAAACGATTTTACGATGCTTGTTTAAGGCACTATTAAAAATGTCTTCTATAGTATATAAATGAGTAGGTAATAATAGAAACATTAAACGTTCTTCATATTTATTTACGATGTCTTTAAAGAAATCTTCTAAACGATGGCTTGGTGAAGTATGCCCCGCGTGTTCAGCGAAGGATGATTCGGACAAAAGTGCTAAAACACCTTGTTTTCCTACATAAGCGATACGTCCTAAATCCATATCGTAATGACCTGTCATTTTAGAGTCAATAATAAAATCCCCTGTATAACATATTGCTCCATCTTTCGTATTAATACAGTACATTACGGCGTCTGGACAACTGTGACTTACCGTAATAGGAAATATACTTACTCGTCCAAAATTTAATTTTTTGTGTGGCGTAATTTCAGTAATATTTTTTTCAGGTACACCAGAATTCATCAGTTCGTATTTTGTAAACTTAGTAGCGTATAATTTAATTTCGGGAATGTATTTGATTAAATCACTGGTTCCTCCCATGTTCTCATAATGGCCATGGGTTAAAAAAACGCCCTTAATTCTTTTTTTATTTTTTGATAAATAATCAAAATCTGGAATAATGTAATCAATTCCAAACATATTATTTGATGCATATTTTAGTCCACAATCAAAAACAAAAATATCTTTATCAATTTCTACTATATAGGTATTTTTACCATTTTCATCTAGCCCACCTAGACTGAATATTTTAATTTTACTCATCTTTCATCTCTTTCTGTTTTATTTTATTTTAAAGTTTTTTGGAGCACTTGTATTATAACAAAAAAAGATTTCTTTGTAAATATGGGGGTTTTTGTTTGAAAGGATATCTTTTATTCAAAATTTGTCGAACTCTTTTTCTTTACAGACTTTTTTACTTTATTTAGAATAATTATTCGAGCTTTAGGAATGATGTTGCCATGAGTATCTTGCTACTCAATTTCTTTTGTGGTTTTGGTTGACGTTTGGTTAATCAAATTTAAGGAGGATTATTTATGGTCTTTCTAAAAGTAATTTTAGAAGTTTTTGGGGGACTTTTGGTTAAAGGTTCAAACAAAAAGACATCCACCCACAACATTGAAAATAACAACATTGTAGTGATTGTCTATTATAACAAACAATAGGCAATAGTCTCCTAAAGCTCTATTAATTTAATCTTATCATACTTTTTTATAAATTCAATACAAAATGGTTTTACTTACTACAAAATAGTCTTCGTAGAAAAGACTGATTTATTTTATTCTAATTCATGTTTATATAGTTTTTTATAGAATTTGTTGTTTTTTATTAATTCTTCATGCGTTCCTTCTCCAACGATTTGTCCCTCATCAATTACAAATAAGCGTTCACAATCTTTTACTGTTGACAGGCGGTGAGCAATAATAAGAATCGTATAATCTGCACTAATTTTTTGAATAGAATTCTTAATAAAATCTTGTGTTTCGTTATCTAAAGAACTCGTGGCTTCATCTAATAATATAATTTTACTTTTTTTCATTAAGGCTCTAGCAATCGCCAAACGTTGTCTTAATCCACCCGATAAGATAACGCCTCCTTCACCAATAAAAGTATCATACCCTTTTGGAAGACTCATAACATAATCATGAAAAGCACATAATTTACAATTTTTAATCATTTCGCTTTCCATAGCTTTAGGATTTACAATTTTCAAATTTTCTCTTATGGTCATGTTAAAAAGATAAGGATTTTGTGTTATAAAAGATATATTACTACGGATTGTTTCTTCATCTAAATTAGAAATAGGAATGTCATCAATTAAAATTTCTCCAGAATTTTGAGTATAAATTTTAGAAATCAACTGAAAAATCGTTGATTTTCCTGCCCCACTTTTGCCTACAAACCCTACTGTTGCCTTGGATTCAATATGAAAAGAAATATTTTTTAATACTGGTTCTTCTTTATAAGTAAAAGAAACATCTGTAAAAATTAAATCCCCTTTAACATTCTTTAAATGCACCTTGCCAAAATGCTCTTGAGAGTACAATTTTTCATCCATTAGTTCATAAAGACGATTTAAGGTATAACGTATATCTACCATATTTTCGTAAAAGTAAGAAATAGAATTTAGAAAATGAAAGGCTTCATTTTTATAGGTATATAAAATAATTAAATTAGCTCCTAATAATACATTTTTGGTTACTAAATAGACGGCAAAGGCTAAACAACCAAAGTCAAATATTTTTTTCATCGCCCATTCTAGTTCGGACCAAACATCCTCTCCTCTACGATTTTTTTTGGCTATTTCATAGATTTTTTCTTGTTCTTTCGTGATTTTATCAATGATCTCTTTTTTTAAATTTAAGGCTTTTATATCTCGTATTCCTCTTATAATTTCTACAAAATCACTGTTGTATTTTTCGTATTCATCATCTGCTAGTTTACGTCTTTTTTCTCTTACTTTCACACTTTTTAAACGAAATAAATAAACCATTCCTGAGGTTATTAGAATATAGCATCCTAGAGGAATATTCAAAATAAATATATAAATTAATACCCCAAAAGAATGGAGGACACTAGAAAGATTCCATTCTAAACACGCTAAGATACTAGATCCCACTTCTGTATCACGATTCATTCGAGTTCCAAAAAAGGACGTTCCCTTTTCATCAAAGTTTTTTTGTTCTAAAGCAAAAAGAATTTTGGAAATAAAAGCTTTCATATCTAAACTGATTTTATTTTCCAATATGTTCCTTTGTTCTCTTTGAATATAACGAAAAAATTGTTCCCCTAAAGCAAGAAGCATAAACAAAAAAGCAAAAAGAAGAATATTTTTTAAGTTTAAAGAAGTAATCCCTGTCAATAATTGGGCACTAAAGAATGGTTCTATTAATCCAAAAACTAAATTAAGCCCCCCTAAAATAAGAAAAAGAATGAAAGAAAACTTTCTTTTCGTAAAAAAAGAAAGAATCGTTTTATAAAATTGTTTTTTCGTCATAAAACACCTGCTTCACTCTAAAAAATTTCTTTTTTATTATACTAGATTTTTTTGTAAATTAAAACTGCATCTTTTTCTTCATCTTGGTAACCGTATTTTATTTGATTGACACCCTCAAATTCTTTCATTTGATAAGTAACCTCTGGAAAATAACGATTTCTTAATTTCGTATTATTTTCTTCAAAACCTAAGCCATAACTCTTCATAATACTTTCCTCTTCTCAATTTATTTAAACTATTATAGCATAAAAAATTAAGCTTTATTTTTTCATCGACAGAATTCAACATTTTTTAAAGCTGTTCTTAGATATAATAAAATTAGTTAAAATGTTTCTATTATAATTAAAAATCATTTAACTCTAAAACTATCAATTAAAAAAAGTGAGTGTTATTTATTTTTAAATAAATTTATAATAGTTATATGAGCAATAGATATATCAATTGTGAGGTGGAAAGATGAATAATTTAGTATATGTTCTAGAAGATTTTGGTAAAATTAATATTCGACTTAAGGAATTATTGAATGAAAAAGGTGTTAGTCGTAATAAGCTTTGTAATATGATGGGCACTAATTATGATTTGATTACAAGGTATTATAATAATACAGTCTCTAGAGTCGATTTAGAAATTATTGCTAAAATTTGTTTTGTTCTTGATTGTAACATTACAGATGTTTTAGAATATAAAAATTAAAAAAGACAAATAGGAAAATTTCTTACTTGTCTTTTTTTTATTTAAGAAATACTTATACACAGTCCACGAATGTATCTGTTAAACAACGAATTGCACAAACACAATCTAAACTAATTGTAAAGAAAGAACTTGTCGCAACATATGGATTGACACTTGTAGTATCAGGATTATCAGCAAGAACTCGACAAGTACAGCAATTTCCATCTACTTTTTCTACTCTAAATACGCTTGAACAGGTTGTTGATATTTCAGTACAAGTTGCTGTAGAGTCTTTACTTGTTGGCATTGTCCATGGAGCACCATTACCACAACAAGTGTAAAGCATAATAGGTCGTGTATTACAAATTAAACAGTTAGGTCCTCCCCCAAGCATTGGTCGATCACAAGAATCTAAGCAATTTTCAGGACAGGCATTTTGTTGAAGAACTAAGATTACGTTTAATATTTCAGCAATACAACTTGTATTTTCTTTACATTCATTTTCTTTATTACACATAACTTTTCACCCTTTCATCTGTTCTCATTATTAATTTATGAAAAAAATTAAAAATAGTTCTAGGATTTAAAAAGGTTTTAAATTTTCTTCTTTTGTTGTATAATTCTATTAGGTGATTGTATGAATACTTTTTTTCAATACGCTATTATTTTAGGTATTTTACTTATTATTTCATTAATTGTTATAAAATTAATGAAAAGAGATTTTAGTGTTGAAGCGAATAAATTAATTAATTATCTAGGTGGAAAAGATAATATTATTAATGCTGAATGTAATATGTCTCGTTTTAAGGTTATTTTAAAAGATGTTACTGTTGTGGATAAAGATAGTATTCAAAAATTAGGAGCAAAAGGAATTGTCGAAATTGATAATCAATTAAAAATTATTTTTGGTAAAGATGCTAGACAGTTAAAAAAATATATTGATGATTTGTTATAAGTGTGCTTTCACACTTTTTTTATTGACGTAATTTGTTCTAATGGAATTTTTTCTCCAGTTAAAGTAAGTAAAGAAGTACTTGTAAGACCAATTGCTTCAACAATTTTTGAGTCATTTATCATGATTTTACTTTTATACACATGGTCTTTTTCTTTAAAAATTTTATTAATGTCGTTTTTATCAATAGGTATTTTTTTTTCTAATATTTCTTCTTTATCGTAACTTCTAAATATTTCTTTATTGTTGTTTATTTCTTTCGTGATTGGTACTACATAAACTTCTGGTAATTTTTTTGTCATTTTGAACACCTCGTTTAATTTTATGATAAAAAAAGGTTTTTGTTACATACTATAGTTATGAAAAAGTTTATTTATAAATACCATTTACTTTTATTTTTTCCTTTGCTTCTTTTGATGATAAGTAGCTTTTTTTGTATGTATCAAGCGAAATTTATTAAGGATACTTATTCTTTGCACTTATTTAAACAAGTTTTATGGTTTTTTGTTGGCTTTTTTATTCTGTTTTTATTAAAAAAAGTGAAAATTAAATTCTTTTTTCATTATAGTTTTTATTTTTATCTTTTTGGTTTACTTTTATTGTTTTTGGTATTATTTTTTGGTAAAGAAGTTAATGGATCAAAAGCTTGGTTTTCATTTAAATTTTTTAATTTTCAACCGAGTGAGTTTATGAAAGTCTCTCTTCTTCTTTATTTATCTAAGTTAACGGATGATTTTCACTATCATAAAAAAGAGTTTTTTTATCTTTTTAAATGTTTTATAGTAACGTTGCTTCCTTCCATTCTTGTTTTTTTAGAACCCGATACAGGTGCCATTATTTTTTATTTCCTTCTCTTATTTTCGTGTTATGTTTTATCAGATATTCGGAAAAGATGGTTTGTGCTTGCCTTTATTCTTATCAGTGGTCTGATTGGTTCTTTTATTTATTTGTATTTGTTTCATCAAGATCTTTTAATTCATTACTTGGGAACAAGTATTTTCTACCGAATGGACCGATTAATTCATTTTAAAGATGGAAGCGGCATGCAAATTAATAACGCTTTGATTACCATTGGAAATGCGGGACTTTGGGGTTCTTTTTTACAAAAAAGTTTACTTTATGTTCCAGAGTTTCCAACGGATTTTGTGTTTACTTTATTTATTAGTTTGTTTGGATTTGTTGGAGGTTGCTTATTAATGCTTTGTTTGTTTACTCTTTGTTTTTATTTTATCCATCTTTTAACTCAAACTCAAGATTTATCTTATAAAATATTTATCCATGGCTTTTTATATTTGTTTTTATTTCAACAAATTTATAATATTTTAATGAATTTAGGCTTGGTTCCGATTATGGGCATTCCACTTCCTTTTTTATCTTATGGTGGCTCAAATATGATTGTTTATTTTATCTTTTTAGGTTTTATTTTAAATATTAAAAAAAGCACTTATTAAATGAAGTTTCTTTTATTTTAATTTCTTCAATCGTTAAATGGGTTATTTCAGAAATTAAAGAGGGTTCAATCCCTTTTTTTAACATATTTTTTGCGATTTTTAATGAATTCTTTTTCGTTGCTTCTTCATATATCCCATTTTTACATTTTCAAGTTCCCATTTGTGTTTTTCTTCTAAATCGTAATACGTCACAAATTCTTCATTTGTAGCAAGTTCTTTTATTGTTTCGATGGCTTCCATTAAGTATTCTTTTTAGCATTCTCAAGAATTAAATGAATGGATTCATAGATTTCTGTTTCAATGTGCCCTTCTTCATCTCTTAATTTAAATCTTATTATGGCTTTTTTTGTGTTAAAACGATTGAAGTTATCGATATTAATCAGAATAATCCTTGAATACTCTTGAACGTTTTTAGGAGTGGCTTTGACACTTAACAAAAAGGCATAAGTTGTATTCTTTTTACAAAGATTTTTCACATATTTAAATGGGTTCATTTCAACAATGATGCGATTTTTATCATTAATTCTTATGGTTAAATCTGTGGCTTGTTTCTTTTCCTTTAAATTGGATTTTAGAATTTCTTCTCCTCCAATATACGTGGCATGATAAAGACTTTCTTTTGCAATATCTGTTAATGCATGAAGAATGTCAACAACAAAGGTTCTATTTCTTTCATGACACATTAACGCTTTAAATAAGACATCGTTTAATACATTCACTTCTTTTAAATATTTTTCTTTCATTGAGCTCTCCTTGAAGGTGTAGTGTATCAAACCCTGTTTTAGAAAACAAATCACTGATTTTTCTTTTTAAATCCTCCATTAAAAAAAATTGGAAGTTCTTTTCTTTATTTTGACGCTCCAATTTTTTCTTTTCTTTCTTACTTTTAAACATTTAATAAAATTTATTTTATCTTCCATAAGGAATATAATAATTATAAGAAGAATAACCATATGGACCTGGTCCCATTGGTGGATAATAAGGTCTGGGTGCTACATTATAAATAGGTCTGGGTCTAGTTAATCCCACAGCGGCCCCTCCAACTAAAGCTCCTGTTAAAAATGGAAAGAAAAATTGTCTATCTCCATTTCTATTTGTGAAATTGTAATTTTGATACATTCGAGTTTCCTCCTCTCAAAGTATTGTATGAGAAAAGTGGATTTTCTTATTTATAAATGCCTAGATAATAATTTTTCTTTCCTTTTTTAATTAGAATTACTTTGTTATCAATCGCCATTTCTTTATTAATACTTTTTTCTAAATCAGTCGTTTTAATATTATTTATACTGATGGCATTTCCGCTAATCATTTCTCTTGCCTCACGTTTACTTGTGCATATGTCATTGTTTACAAGTAAATCCACTAAATTTATTTCTCCATTGATTTCAAATGTTGGTAAGTCTTTTAAACTTTTAACTATTTCTTCACTAGTTAACTCACTTATCTTATCAGAAAATAAATATCCACTAATTTTTTCAGCCTGAACAAATTCTTCTTTGCCATGTAAGAAGGTAATGACTTCTTCAGCAAGTTTTTTTTGAGCAAAACGATTTTCAGGTTGTTCATTATGTATATTCATAATCCTTTCAATTTCTTCTTTTGAAAGAAAAGTAAATCTTTTTAAATAGTCTTCCATCATACTATCTTCAAAGTTTAGCATATATTGATAAAGTTCATAACTTGATGTTTTATTTAAATCAAGCCATAAAGCATTTCCGTAAGATTTTCCAAGTTTTACACCGTTGGAATCTGTTGTTAAAGGCATTGAAAAGGCATAGACTTCTTCATTGTTTAATTTACGAATTAATTCAACTCCTGTAGTTAAGTTTCCCCATTGATCTGAACCTCCAAACTGAAGATTTACTCCATATTTATCATGTAAACATTTAAAGTCATATCCTTGTATTAACATATAGGAAAATTCCGCATAAGAAATGCCTACTTCCATTTGTCGTTTAACTAAATCTTTATTAATCATATAATTTACATTGATATATTTTCCTACATCTCTTAAAAAATCAATATAGTTGATATCTTTAAACCAATCATAGTTATTCACAATTTCTATATCATTACCAAATAATTTTTTCATTTGAGTCTTTATTTTTTCAAAATTATGTTCTATCACTGCAATATCGGCTTTTTCTCTTTCGCCAGTTCCTCTAGGATCACCAACTCGACCTGTCGCTCCCCCAACAAGAATCATGGGATGATGTCCAGCTCTTTTTAATCGTTCTATCATTAAGAATGTCGGCAACTGACCAATGTGTAAACTTTCAGCGGTTGGATCCGCTCCAATATAAAATTTTAATCCTCCATTATTTATTTTTTCTTCTAATTCTGGAGAAGTAATGTCTTTAATTAATCCTCTCCACTCTAAATCTTCAAATACAGTCATTTTCTATTCTCCTCCAATTCTAATTCTTTTATCGTATCCAAATCGATTCCATAATCTAGGTATATCGATTGAACATCTTTAGAAGTCGCATCTTCTTTTTTATAACCTAAGGCTTCAATAATTTTTACGACTTCCTCTTCATTTTTTCCTTCAATTTCCATATAATCAGGAATTAAAGGCCAAGAATCAATATCAATTTCCACACCATTTAAATGGTATCTTCTTCTTTTATTTTCTTGAAAAGCTTTATGGAAATATCCAAGTTTATTTAATATTAAGTTTGTGTTTTCAAAATTATCCACACTAATTTCCAATTCTTCGGTGCCATCAATATTAAAAGATTTTACATTTTTAATGGTTAAAGTTGTTTCCACACCATTTTGGCGAAGTCGAATCCAACGTTTTTCATCTTTGGGTTTAAAATCATAAGTATAACGTTTTTGTAAACTTTCCCATTCAAAAGTAGCTCCTAAATCTTCTAATTTTTGAATTATTTCTGATTTATTAATGTTTAATAATCTTACTTCATATTCTATATGCATCTTTTTTCCTCCTTAAAACAATAAAAAATCATAAACTAAGGACGAGCCAAGCCCGTGGTACCACCTTAATTCATGATTTTTTTCATGCACTTATTTACTATAACGCGTTACCGATTAAACTCCAAATGTGTATTTGATTCTTTCCTGTCATTTCGTTTGCACCCACCACGAACTCTCTTAATTAAAAGGAAAGAACTACTTCGCATTCTTCTTTGTTTACTTAAGTTTAATTTAACATAAAATTGTTTATTCTTCAAGCTACTTTTACTCTTTTTTATATTTTTCTAAAACAAAAAATACACGTTATGTGTACTTAAGCATTTTTAGGTTTTTTTGAGTTACTATTGTTTTTAGAGTCGTTTTTTTCTAATTTATCTAACGCACTCTTTAAAAGCGTGATCGTTTTTTCACGTACTTCTTTTGCGGTATTTTCTATAACTGGAGCACAAGCTTCTTTAGCACTATCGATTAATTCATCGCACTTTTTCATTAAATTATTGGCTCCGGTTTTAATTGCCTCCATAGCGGTTTCTTTGTTTAGATTTTCTAATTCCTTCTTTATTTCTTTTACTTTTTGATTTAATTTTTCTTTAATTTCTTTAGCGTCTAAATTTTTGATGTTTTCTACTAATTCATTTCCTTTTTCTTTTAATTCTTTTCGAGTTTCTTTTCCACTTTTAGGAGCAATTAAAATACCTAAACATGTTCCCACTGAAACCCCAGCAATAAATTTTCCTAAACCTTTTTTACTCATTTTCTATTCACCTTTTTTCTTTCTTTTTTTAAATAACAATTTATGAAATAAATTTGTTACGCCTTCAACCATTTTATCAGTGGCAAAAGCAATTTTATCGGTTGTGTAGTCAATGACATGGAAAAATCCATTTAACGTTTGAACTTTTTCTTTTACGTCATCTACAACTTTCTCCACTTTATTTAAAGTTATAATGAACTTTATACCTAATATTATGCCAATAATCAAGAAAATTATTAATAAAAAATAAATAATAATGGGTAAAAACTCTAATAAAAATTCCATGTTTATTCTTCCTCTCTACTATCATACATTGCATCAATTAAATTGTATAAATCATTTTCTAATGTATCTTCTAACTCATTTGCCTTTTCTTCTACTTCTTTTCTTTTTGGTAATTCTTCTTGATAGTCGATTCTTTTGCTTCTTCTTGGAATGATTTCTTCACTGGCTTCTAAATTTCTATTATCTAATTCTAATTCTTCTTCTATAGTAGAAGAAAAATTATTTAAAGTACTTCTATTTTTCTTTTCTAGTTCATTGTTTTCTGATTCATCAAAATTAAGTTCAATGGTTTCATCTATAGAATCTTTTAATAAATCATCGATGCTTTTTGATTCTTCTTTAAAGTAATGGTCTTCTCTTTTAGGTGTCTTTTTAGGGAAATTTTCTCCAAGAGGACCGAAGGCTTTTTTCCTGATTTCATCCACATCACTGGTTTTTCTCATTTTTTGTTTTCTTTCAGAAGCTAAAAATTCTTCTTTTTTAAAACTTTTATCCATAATTCCATACACTGGAGAAATGGCTGGTGAAGGGATAAAACTTTTTTTACTACTGGTTGTTTTTTCAGGGATGTTTTTTTCACGACTTAATTCTTTTTCTCTTGTAGGTTTTAATTTCGTCTCATAAGTTTTACTAGGTTTTTCCTCGTATTCGATTTCTCTTCTCACTTTTTTTTCTTCAAAGTCTTCCGCTGATTTATTCATTTGTTTTCCAGGTTCATAATTGGTTACAAATTCTTCTTCATCAAAATCTGGAAAATTAAAGGTATTCTCCGCTTTAAAGAGTTCTCTTTCATTTTCTAAAGGGATTTCTTTTTTTACTTCCACTTCTTTTTCTTTTTTCTTGGTAGTCTCCTCATCTTTAATGACTATTTTATCAGGAGTTGGTTCTAATTCAATCTCTTCTTCTTCAAATAAGGCATTTTTTAATTTATTAAATAATCCCATTTTTTCACCTCTTATTTATTAAATCTGTGTCTGGTAGTTCTTCGATTGCTTCATTCGTTGTATTACCATCGTATTCAATTAAATTGCTTGCATTTTTAACCGTTTCAAATATATTAAATTCTAATTCGTTGTAGTTTAATATATTTTCTCCAATTAAATTTTCTATGATGACATCGTTATAAGCAACAGAACTTAATATCGCCATTGAGTAGCTAAGGGCTTCATTGATGTCGCACTTTTCTACTATTACTTCTATTTTAGCATAATTATACATAATTTCAATTAAATATTTGTTCTTCTCTTTTAAATTGATTTCCAAATAGCCAAATTTATCGCCATTTTTAATGGTTTGAGAATAAAAAGAGTCGTCTTGAATTTTGTATTCTTCTATAATTTTATTGTGATAACTGATTAAATCTAAATAAAGATAATAGTTGTCCTTATCTTTTTTAATGACCAGATTGGTTTTGTTGTCTTCTTTTATGTTCAATCCTTTTGGAAGGTAATAACTGTACCCTTCTGAGGTATGATTTTTTAATTTATAGGCTTCATTTTTTAATGCAAAATTAATGATTTCTTCATAGCTCCCTTTATTGATATCATGGCAACCATAAAGAAAACAAGAAAGAAGGATTAAAATTACTGTCTTTTTCATTTAAATCACCTATTCTTAAATTATTATAGCAAAGAAAATGATTTTTTGAAATGGTTTATTTTTTGGTGGCTTTTAAATAATTGATTTTTATTCCTTGTTTTCTAAATTTACTTTCATACTCTGTTTCTATGTTTTCCTCATCGTTATAATCAAGACTTACGTCTATAAAGGTGTATCCAAAGTTATTTAAGTCTTTTAAAGAACTGGCAAATAGCGTTAAGTTATCGGTTTTTTGAATGATGATTTTTTCTTGTTTAAATATTTTTTCATAGATTTCTAAAAAAAGAGGACTGGTTAATCTTCTTTTGGCATGACGCTTTTTAGGCCAGGGATCCGAAAAATTCAAATACAAACAGCTGATTTCATTTTTAAAGATGGTTTCTAAATTTTTGGCATCTTCTAATATAAATTTTAAATTTGGTAAGGGATTCTCTTCTACTTTTTCAATAGCTCTTACTAAGATGCTGTCGTATTTTTCTATTCCTATAAAGTTGATGTTGGGATTTCGAAGGGCTTTTTCATAAATAAATTGACCTTTCCCACACCCGATTTCTATTTGAATCTCATGGTTATTTTTAAATAATTCTTGATAATTTCCGCAATAGTTTTGAGGAATTTCTATGAACGCCTCGCACTTTTTTATACGTTGGCTGGCATTTTTAATATTTCGAATACGCATTTTTATCACTACTTTCTAATTTTAGGCATATACTTTAAATGTAAGGAAGTGTTTTATATGAAAAAAGACCGTAATACTTTTTTTAATGAAGCGAATTTTTCTCAATCTAGTTTTGTTCCTAATATGCCCGCTATGCCTATGCCTTATGCCAATTCAACACAAGCGAGTCAAAGTTTTTACGCTGGTCCTAATCCTACTCCTAATTTTAATCAAGGCAATGTAAACGATTATGCTAGTGACCTTGAATCTCGCTTATCAAAGATTGAACGTCAGATTAACAGAATGGATGCTCGTATTAGTAAACTAGAAAGTAAAGATTTTACAACGGATACTACATTAAATAATAATATGTATATGCTTTAATCACTACTTACCTTTTTCGGGTAAGTTTTTTTGTTATTTTATTTAAGAAGTCCTTTCCAAAAACACTTTTTAATAACCCTATTTTATACGATATAAATAAATAAACGGCTCCTCCAAAGATGCTTATAACAGAAATGTAGCCAATGGAGTAAAGACGACTGTTTAAATGAAGCGGTAATAAAGCTTTTAAAAGAAGGACGCCTAGGACCATAAAGCTTGTAGGGATTAATATTTTCTTAGCGGTTTTAAATGTTTCTTTGTAACTTAATTGATGTTCTTTGTTTAGTTTTTTTAATGAAATCATGAAGGCTAAGATGTAGCCAATGGCGGTCGATAAAATGGCTCCAAGGTATGGAGGAAGGTTTAGTTTGTAAAATAAAAGCATTAAAGGAATGTTTAAAATCATGTTCGTGGTTAAACCTATGGTGACACTTTCATAAACGGTTTTTGATTTGTTTAAACCGTGTAAAGTCGAGTTGGTAATTAGGAATAAGTTGTAAAATAAGGAGACAAGAATTTGAACGGAAAAGATTAAAGCACCGATTTCGTTTTGACCGTAAAAAACACGCCAGACACTTTTTGATAATAAGGATAAACCTAAACACATTGGAATACAAGTGATTAAAATTATTTGAAGAGCTTTATTGAATTTATTTTCAACTTCTTTATAATCTTTTAAGGTGTAGGCCCCCACAATGGTAGGAATAAGACTGGTAATCATGCCCGTTGCAATGGAATTAACAATCATACTAATTTTGGTGGACCAAGTTGTGATGGCACTGGTAGCAAATTCTACGGTAGTTGCATCCATTCCTAAATGTTCAAGGGTTCTTAAAATCATCACCATATCCATAAAATTATTGATAGAAAAAACGATATTAATAATAATAAAAGGCATGGCATAACGGATGATTTTTTTACCAATTTCTTTATTGGTGACGTCGTCTTTATTTTTTATGTTTCCTAACCCTAATTCTTTTTTAGATTTTCGCATTTTTCCTAAGACATAAAGTGTTGCTATGAAGCCCCCTACAAAAGCTCCTGTAATCGCTAGTCCAATGGTGTTTTTTAAAGAAAAATGGAAAAGATGAATGGCTAAGAAGCTTCCCCCTAAAATCACTAAAATTCGAAAGACTTGTTCAATAATTTGACTAACTGAAGACACATTAATGATGTTGTGTCCTTGCAAGTATCCTTTGGCAACACTTAGTAAAGGAACAACTAATATGGCTATCGATACACATCGAATGACAAACGCTACGTCACTGACGCTGTTTCCTCCTTCTAAATCTCCCATAATTAACTGAGCGAGAGGTCTTGCAAAGACTATTAAGAATAAAAAAATAAGAATTGATAAAAATAGGACCATTTTTATACCGATGTGGTAGGCTCTTTTTTTGGCGTCCATCATTTTTAAAGTGTTGTATTCTTTGATAATTTTACTTAAAGCAAGCGGTAGACCCGCACTTGAAATGTCTAAAAAGATCACATAAATGTTGTATCCATAGGCGTAGAGAGCGCTTCCCTTTTCTCCCACCATTGAATAAAAAGGAATGACGTAAAGCATCCCCATTATTTTTGTAATAATTATAGCTAACGTTGCTATAATGGTTCCTTCAATAAATGAACTTTTTTTCAATTCTATCACTCCGACTTCGAGGTATAAATAATCATCGCTGAAAAGCAATAAATTTGTTCTTCTCCACAAACATTAATTGCTACTTGATATTTAATATCAATTATATCACTATTTGTACTAGATAGAAAAGCATTTATTGATTTTTCTAAATCCTTTTCGTGGGATTCATCAAAACATTTTACTTTCATTTTATCACCTAGAAAATCATAACAAAGGCTGATTAAAAAAATTGACGAAAATTGTCTTTATATCGTTTTAAAGGCCCATAAGTTTTTAATTTGAGGCTCTAAGGTTTCGTAAGACCAAAGTTTGTTACTTCTTTCTTTGCTATTGGGGTCACGGACAATAAATTTATCCTCTTTTTCTCCTGTTATTAAGATAATATGTCCCGTTGTTGTGAAATCTCCTGGACGCATGCTTAGAAGAATGGGATGTTTTTTATTGAGTTCTTCTTTTATTTTCTTTTTGGATAATGGAATGCTTTCACCTTCTATTCCAAAATGTTTGACACCGTTTGTAAAAAAGCTCCAACTGGTTCCATTTTGATAATACCCTTTTTTCTCAGCATAGGTGGCAACATCATAAGGAGTAATTTCATTTTTACCTGTTAACCCCGCTATAATCATGGCAACAGAAGTCGGTCCACACCCATTAATGGCTAGTGTAGCGTCTCCATATTTTCCATAGCCCCATCGCTCATCGTATTGAAGTAAAAGAGGATACACCCCTTTTTCAACCCCTCCTATGTTATCGGTAAAAATTTGATTTTTCTTTTGAGGGTAGTTTAAAACATAATCCATTAAATCTCTATTTCTACTTAACATTTCTAATAAAATAGTGGGATACGCTTCCTGATTTTCAATGATTTTAATGACTCGCTTGTCGTATTTTGAAAGTTCATAAAGAGAATCGGTTAAGGTATCTTTGGATAATAAATATTTAGGCAACTTTATTTCTTTGTATTGACTGGTTAGATAAAAGAATAAGGCACACCCTAAAAGAATTACTATCAACCCTTTTCTTAGTTTCTTTTTTTGCATTTTGTCATTCCTCCCATAAAAAAACAATTATAAGTCTATAAAAATTATAGTTTTTTATAATTGTTCTTGCTTTATTTTTTCCTTATTATTATCTTAAGTTTTTCTTAATTTAAAGGGAGAGTGACTATAAAGCTGGTTTCTTTTTTATTACTTTTTGCTTCAATTGTTCCACCATGTAATAAAACAATTTCTTTCGCAATCGCCAGTCCTAAACCACTTCCACCCGTTTTAGAGTTTCTAGAGGCATCCAATCGATAAAATTTTTCAAAGATTCGATTTAGTTTTTCTTTAGGAATTTCATTGCCTTGATTGATTATTTTAATGACGACTTTCTCATTTTCCACTTTTACATCCATCCAAATATCTTTTGTTTTATTACTATAATTAATGGCATTTTTTATTAAATTATTGAATACACGGGCCATTTTAAGAGAATCAACAAAAATGGAGATGTTTTTCTCCCCTTCTAAGTGAATTTCTTTGTTTAATTCTTTTAGTGTAGGATAAAAGTCATCGATGATTTGTTCAAGCATAAGTCTCAAATTAACGTCTTCTTTTTCTAAAATTATTTTCTCCGAATTAAATCGAGCGGTTTCAAAGAGTTCATTTACTAATTCTTCCAATTTATAAGATTTTTCTAAGGCAATTTTAATGTATTTTTTTTGTTTTCTTTTAGGCATATCGTCGATTTCATCTAAAAGTGAAAGATAGCCAATCATAGAGGTTAAAGGCGTTTTAATATCATGGGCTAAGTAGATGATTAATTCATCTTTTTTTTCGGTGCTTTCTTTTGCCAGTCTTTCATTTTTTTCATGGCACATTTTTAAATAGTTTAATTTATTTTCTAAATCTGAAAGTTCTTTGGGTAATTCAATATTTGTTCTTTCTTTACTAAATAAATGATCGATTTGCTCTATGGTACAAGTGATGTAAAAGTCTATTTTTTTTAGCATTTTAAATACAAAGTAAAGAAATAGAAGAAACCAAATCAAAAGAAGAAAAAGTAAAGAAAAAGAGTTTAGAAATAAAAATTTGAAGATTTTTAATAAGACAAAGTAAAGATTGGGAGAGAATTGATAAAGCCAATTAAAATCCGATTGATTCACAACCAAGAGCATTATAAAATAAAAAAGTGGAAGAAGAACACTTAGGGCTACTACTTTAATGATAAAGTTTGATAAAGTGTTTTTAACTAAATTATTTTTCAATTTTATACCCCACTCCATAAATGGTTCTAATGTATTTTGGATTTTTACTGGTGTCGCCCATTTTTTCTCTTAAATGTCTTATGTGTACCATGATGGTGTTGTTGTCTTTATCAAAATAGTCCATATTCCAAATTTTTCTAAACAAGTCATCGCTTTTTAAAACACTTCCCCGATTTGAACATAACAGCCATAGTAGAGAAAATTCGGTTTTGGTGAGGTTTATTTTTTTTTCATTTAAATAAAATTCATGGGTGGCGTTGTCTATTCGAATGCCTCGAAATTCAATTTTATTCTCGTTTGGGATGTAAGTGTTGTATTTTTGATACCTTCTTAATTGGGCTTTAACGCGTGCAATGAGTTCTAAAGGTTCAAAAGGCTTGGTGATGTAGTCGTCCGCTCCTAGGGTTAATCCTTTTATTTTGTCCATTTCCTCTACTTTTGCGGTGGCAAAAATTATGGGAAAGTTATAATTTTTTTCCCTTATTTTTTGACAAAGTTGAAAGCCATCGATTTCAGGCATCATGACATCAAGGATTGCTAAATCTAACGATAAATTTTCTAATTGTTCTAACACTTCTTCACTTTGATAGTATTTATAAACTTTAAAGTTTTCATTTTTTAAGTAGATTTCTACTAGGTCCGCAATTTCTTTTTCATCGTCCACAATTAATATATTACTCATACTTCTTTCCTTTCGCCTGTATTATAACATAAGTATGAAGTAACAATTCTTAAATTTTTCTTAATTTCTTTTTTCTTTTCTATTTTAAAAGTGCGATAAATTTTGGTAAAAAGATGAGAATGCCGATGATACTACTTGCAAGAGCAAAGACTAAAACCGCACCAGCGGCGATGTCCTTGGCTTTCTTAGCTTTTTCATTTTTTTCTTCGGTGATTAAGTTCACGGTGGTTTCTAAAGCGGTATTAAAAAGCTCTCCACCAATCACGAGGGCAAAGCAAAAGATACAAGCTATCCATTCTAAAAGGCTTATTTTTAATAATATGCCAAATAAAAGTACAAAACTTAAAACCGTAACGTGAATTTTCATATTTCTTTCACTTTTAAAAGAGGAACGAATGCCTTCAAAAGCATATTTAAAGCTGTTCATAAGCTTTATCCAATTCTTTTTCCATTTGAAATTGTTATAGGCTTTGATGAAAAGATATAAGTAAAAGGTCGAGAATAAAAGTCCAGCTAAGACGTCCGAAAAATAATGAACACCAAGATAAATCCGACTAAAGCTGATTAAGAAAATTAAACAGCTACTTATTATTAAAGTCATGATTTTAGTTGACTTCTTTTTTTGTTGTTGGAGAAAAAGATACGTTAAAAAACCATACAAAGATAAAGAGACCATCGCGTGACCTGATGGAAAGCTGTATCCGGTCTCTGTGATTAGATTAATGGATAAGGGTCTTAATCTTTTTAATATTAGTTTAAAGGTTTGATTTAAGAAAACAATTCCAAAAAGATTAACATAAATGGCGATGACTTTCTTTTTATCTTTAACTAGAAGAGCTAGAGCGAATAAAAGAATGATTAAAAAGATTGGGTGGCTTCCCCAAGTAATCCCTTTCATAATATTTGTAAGCACATCGTTTATAAGATAATAATTTAACCAGTTATAAACACTCGTGTCTATAGCTATAATTTTATCGGTAAATAATAACTGAGAGATTAATAAAAAAAGAAGAAAACAGATGATAATCCCTCCTATTAAAATGGGATTCTTTTTTTTCATTTTTAATGTCTCCTTTCCTATTTATTTTTATAAAATGAAAACTAGAGCCAACTCTAGTTTATATAATGGTGTTCATCATGAATTTGTAAACATTTTTTAAATTTTCTTTTTTATCATGATTCATACTGATAAAGTTAATGTGTAGTTGATAACCACTGTCTAAGCTGAATAAGAGTTCTACTTTACCTGGCTTATAATTTATTGCACTTGTTGAGATGGATTTGTAAGGAACAATGTGAATCTTTTTGTAATAAATGGCTACGGTGTCACGATCAAATAAAATCATTCTCTTATTCGTGAATACCATATAATCTTTACTATTTTTATAGGCTAATAAGATACTCTCTATTTCAGGATTTAGATATTCTTTGGTGTAGTCTGGAAGGGTATCGATATCCCGAATTTCTGTTTTAAAATCAAAATATTTTGTTAATTCTTTAAACTTCATGTACGCCATTTTCTTTTACCTCATATTAAATGCTTTCATTGTATTTTTAAGAATACTTTTTTCTTCTTTGTTGTAAACCATGTTTACTGTATTGACTAAGTTTTTGTCTTCATCATAAAGTTCAATTTTATAGACTGTACTATAAGTAACTGTGTATTCTTTTACAAAATCTGTACTTTCATAAGGACTGTAGATTTTCATCCATGAATAAGCGGTATTTTTGACACTAATATGATCGGTTGTAAAGAAAGTCATATCTTCAAATACAAATGGTTCATCCTCATTTTTATCAATCGTAAAGCTTATTTCTTCTGATTTATTGTGTGCTTTATCTAAAGCGTAAATAGTATACGTTCCATTTTCAGATAGTTCTGTACCTAATGTATATGGAATATTTTCTCCATCTTTCGTTAAATAAACGATTACTTCTTGAGTTTCATTTGAAACGGTGATGGTTACATTTTCTTCATAAGTCGTATTATTTTCAATACCTTCTATTATAGGAGCTTGGGTATCAATTGTAAATTGAATTTCAGTTTGGTTAAAAGCTTTATCAATTACTACTAAATTGTAAACTTTATCTTCAGTGATGTTTGAAAGATTGTCTTGTGTTACTTCTTCATTATTTAAATAAATTTTAAATTCGTTTTCATCTTTAATTGAAATGGATACTGCTGTGTTCACATAAGCATTATTTTCAATGCCTTCAATGATTGGACTTATTGTATCGTCTAGGATTTTAGCTAGTTCATTTAGAATCAATGTTAGTTCATTTTTTAACTCTTCATTTTCTAAAGCATTTACTTTATCTGTGATTTGATTGTTTGTTCTATAATCTCGTGCTCCATCAATTTCTGCTATATTTGTTGCATTTGTTACTTTTTCTTCTAAAGTTTGAACTAATTTTTTTATAATAAAATTGTTTTGTAACTCGTCAAGCTTGTCTTGTAGTTCTTGTTTCTTATCTGAATCTGTGACTTGATTAATTTTATCTTGAGCTGTATCAATATTCTCTTGTGTTAAATTATTTTTTGCATCTTCTATTGCTTGTTCAGCATCTTTAATTTTGTTCTCTTCGTCAAGTTTATTTTGTAACTCATCTAGTTTATCTTGTAGTTCTTGTTTTTTATCGGGATCTGTTACCTGATTAATTTTGTCTTGAGCTTTATCGATATTTTCTTGAGTTAAATTATTTTTTGCATCTTCTATTGCTTGTTCAGCATCTTTAACTTTGTTCTCTTCATCAAGTCTATTTTGTAATTCATCTAGTTTATCTTGTAGTTCTTGTTTTTTATCTGAATCTGTTATTTGATTGATTTTATCTTGAGCTTTATCGATATTTTCTTGAGTTAAATTATTTTTTGCATCTTCTATTGCTTGTTCAGCGTCTTTAATTTTGGTTTTCTCATCAAGTCTATTTTGTAATTCATCTAGTTTGTCTTGTAGTTCTTGTTTTTTATCTGGATCTGTTATTTGATTAATTTTATCCTGTGCGTCATTAATATTTTCTTGAGTTAAATTATTCTCAGCTTTATCTAAGGCTTCTTCAGCATCTTTGATTTTGGTTTCCTCATCAAGTTTATTTTGTAATTCATCTAGTTTATCTTGTAGTTCTTGTTTTTTATCGGGATCTGTTATTTGATTAATTTTATCCTGTGCGTCATTAATATTTTCTTGTGTTAAATTATTCTCAGCTTTATCTAAGGCTTCTTCAGCATCTTTAATTTTGTTCTCTTCATTTAAATCTGGTAACTCGGGTTTTGTGGGATTTTCCTCATTGTTATCTGGAACTTGAGTATTATTGTTATTATTGCTGTTGTTTTGATTTTGATTATTGTTTGGGTTATTATTTGTTGTTCCATTATTATTAGGACGATTCGGTTTCGTTTGATTAATTATAATATTTTCACCATTATTATCAGTATCGGTTTCATTTGGTTTTAAAATATCATCTTCTGTCCCTTCAGGAGGATTGATTTCCTCTGGATTAGTTGTGTTTTCATTACTTGGCTTATCTGAATCCGTTTTATTTGTTTTTTGCTCATCTTTTGTTCCTGTTCCTTTAATTTCATCTTGACTAGGATTCGCAAAAACAAAAGTACTTGTTCCTAAAAATAAAAATAATACTACGGCAATAACAATGCCTCTTTTTTTGTTCATATTTACATACCTTCCTCTATTATATAATATACACGTTTATCTTGCTTTTTGCAATATCCATTCTTACTTAATTTAAGTTCCGGCAAAATTTTAAACCCCATCTAAAAAGGAGAAAAGTTGCAACT
>CAJTYF010000013.1 GCA_910583945.1 uncultured Bacilli bacterium | reverse complement strand
AACGTTGCTTATGTTGAATATATCAATCAGTCTTAATGTTTAACACAACTTTTATCAAAAAAAATATCCTCATTTTTGAAGATAATTTATACTTTTTTTATGTAACTTAGTTCTTTATATTTTAATATTTTATTTTCGCTTAAAGGATAAATGGTCGAGATATATGTGTCTTTATTTTTTCTTAGATTAAGTTTTACTACGACGCAAACATTTTCATCAATTCTTTTAAAATATAATAATGAATTTCTTTCATTATCATAATAAACAAATAAAGGATTCGAAATTATTTCAGGGATATTAGATATGGTATGATTGTAGCTATCAATACTCGTAAATTCAGGGATGTGTTTTTGAATATGCTGATATAAGTCAATAGACTGTATTATTTCTTCATTTCTATATTCATATAAGTTATATTTTTCTATGATTTCATCCGATATTTTTCCTACTACTTTTTTTATTCTCCCTTTAACCATATATTGTTGCTTCCCATCCATAAAATAAAGAAACCCACAATCCTACGAATGTGGGCCTTTGAACAATTTGGTAGTCTCCCAGTCCTACATGTATTCTTTCAGCAAATGCTTACTCAGACCCTTTCGGGCGTCAGTGCAAGAAGAAAATTTACACCCCTCAAATTGTTCACTTATACAATAACACATGTGTTGTACATATTATTGTCGTTTTTTGTCAAACTTCAAAAAAGTTTTTGACGTTTACAATTTACCAAAAAAAAATGACATTTTGTCATTTTGGTGGGCTATAGTAATATTTAAGACTGATTTTTATATTTTTCGTCTATAAATCCTATTTTTTGTTAATTTTTAGCTTTGGAAAGCAGTCTATAATTTTTACTCAAAGATTAGTTAATACGATTGATGTTATAAAAAGAACTTATGCTCAAAGTAACGATAAAGCAAAAAATATATTAAATTGAAAGAAAAATTGTTACATAACAATAAATATTGCAACAAAAAAACCCCGTAAATACGGAGTTAAATTCATTATGGTGGAGAATAAGGGATTCGAACCCTTGACCCCCACGGTGCAAACGTGGTGCTCTAGCCAGCTGAGCTAATTCCCCATAAGAACAAGATTATAATATCACATAGGAAATTAATAATCAAGTATTTTTTGGTTTTATTTTTCTTTTAAAGTTATAAGTCCTTTTTCTACTTCCTCTAAAGCTCTTCCTAATTCTCTTTTATTGTAATATTCATTTTCTTTTAATTGATAATGATTTTTTTCACTCATTTGTTTACTTCTTATAGAAGCAACATGAACCAATTTATATTTTGAATCTACAATATTTAGAAGTCGATCAATAGATGGGTATAACATAATATCACGTCCTTACAATATTATCATACAAAATATTGTGTAAACCTGACAACTAAAACGACATTTTTTTACATTTTTTTTACAAATTCTCTTAACGCATTTAAAATTTCTACCATGGCCCACGTATCTTGTTGGCAATAAGTAATTAGAGCTTGATATTTTAAATCGTATTCTTCCTTGCTCATTTTATCATAATTAGCGTATTCAACAATGGCTTCTGTCCCATTTTTTACTACTAAGTTTGCATAGCTTAAATCGCTAAATACAGGTAATGTTTTTTTAATGGAAAAAGAACCTGATAATTTTTTATTATAATAGTTAAACGTTTTGCTTCTTTCTTCATCGAATCCCAAATCCATATACATTTTAGAATTGGTATTAACAAGCCAGAGTAAATCAAAGCCTCGATCATAGAGTTTCATTAAATCGTCATGATACTTGGGAAACATTCCAGCCAGTTCTTTTATTCTTCCTTTTTCAAAAGGAACGTTTTGAGCAAATAATGTTCCTTTATTTGGATCCATGTATTTTAGCATCAACTTAATCATGTCTTCTCTTTCATCTTCATGTGTTTTAGCTAGAAAAACAATGTTATCTTTGTATTTGTCACAGACACCTGGTTCGTTTTCAATGTGTAAACTAAATTCAAAAGGAGATTGAATGTAAGGCCACTCTCCCCTAAATCTAGGGACAGGACAAGGCATGGTTTCAAAATCTAAATGATAGATTGGGTATTTTAATTGTTTTAAACCTAAGGCTATTTTCTCTTTATCTACATACTCTTTATCAAATTCCAAACATTCTCTTTGAATTCGATGATAGTTTTTTTCAATCCAAGCTTCTGGAACATCTAACATGTTTATGTACCCTTCGTTTATTAATTCTAATCCTTTTATTTTAGTTCCATCTTCTTTTTTAAAACCATGACCGCTATAAATATAATTTAAGCTCGAGTTTTTTATTGGAATTTTGGTCCCACAAATGGGTTTGAAAAATTTACAACAACTTTGTTTTTTATGTTCACAAGCCACACTTAAAGGACAAGGGGATGCATCCAATTCTTCTAAGTATCTTTCCAATTTTTCACGATCGGCCTCTACATATTTTTGAAGCTCTCTTGTCACCTCAGTCATATCAAAATACGTAATCAGTTCATTACCGTTTTCATCCCTATTATAAATCATTTTGCCATTTTCTTTGGTTCCATCATAAATGTAATCGGCATTTAAAACGCCTAAGTAATAATGAAAATGTTCTAGTTGGTCTTCTGTATGCGTGCTTAAATGTTCATGCTCAATCATGTATCTTTGAATGGCTAAGTCATAAATGTATTTTCCTAACTTATAACGATCAAATAATTTTTCATAATGGGCCTGATATTTTTCTAAAGGCATTTCGGATTCAATATTATAGTCTTTTAGCTCCCCTTTTAAATAATTGATATTATTGATTCGTTCAAAAATAGAAAATTTATCACATTTTTTATGTCCAGCTTTTAAGTCCATGTATTTTTTACTGGTTGTTGCTTTGACTTCAATAATGTTTACTCTGTTTTCGCTCTCATTATAAATGTCTACATAACACATATATTTTATTCCATTTAAAGAAAAATCAAAACACTCTTGGTCTTTAGTTTTTTCAGCATAGACAGATTTGCCTCCAAATGTTTTTTCGCTAATTCTTCCAGCTTCTTCTTCAACGATTTTATAATAGTCCATCATGGCTTCAAGTTGGCGATTGACGACATCAACGTGATCGATTTCAACGCCTGTCTCTTCATCAATTTCATACATGGAATCTACCATTTCTTCTAATTGGGCTTCTAATTCTTGATTTTTATACTCTTTATAACTAATGTCTGCATCCAAACGATTTTTTTTTATTTCATCTAAACTAGCATATCTTCGACATCTTGTAAAATTCATAAAGTTTGTTTTTGTTATGGCCATCTATTTTATTCTAATATTTCAACTGAAATATTATCCTCTACTGCATTGTAACTTAATTTTATTTTAACGTTTGAAAATTTATTTTCTGAATCAATTAAATAATCATTGTCGATTAAATCTTTTCCTGAAATGTATTGGTCTTCTACTTTTATACTTTCAATTTGTTTTCTTCCATAAGCCAGTGCACTTTTTTTAAGAATCATTTCATCGGTTTGACTACTTGTTTCATTAGGATCTGTAAATGCAAAGCTTGCTTTATTAATAACGACAATTGCGATTAATCCCATAACCACTATCACTATCATTAATTCTGGTATTGTATACCCATTTTTCTTCATTATTACCACCATAAATTATTATAACACAAAATTAAGTTTTAATGAAAAAAATCTCACTAGGAGATTTTTAACAGCAATTAGGACCATAGATTTCGCTTGATTCGTTTTCTTCAGAATAACTAAAACAAGGTTTGTAAGTGTGTCTATAAACATGATGGTTAATCATTTTAGTATGACATGGAATAATGTGTGTGTGCCCTTTTTTGATAGACTTTTTATTTACTAAAAGAAATCTTTATATTTATAGTTTTATCTTCAAATATTTCAATTCTATCAATTAAATTGATTATTAACTCTCTACTAGGTTCTTTCATGGATAAAAATTTATTAATATACTCGTTAATCATTTTATTTTTAGATTCTTCATTAATGTTATCATTAATACTATTATTTAACTCACTATATCTTTTTTGTTTTATATTTAGTTCATTTTCTAATTTTACTCTTACTCTTTCAAATTGTTCTTCAGTTATTTTCTTATTTAACTTATCAATATAAATAATATCTAAATTATCATTTATTTGCTTAATGTCGTTAGTTAGTCTTTCTAACTCTTTTTTATTATTTAATTTATTATCTTCAGTTAAATTATTTAATACATTATTTTTAATTTTATCTTTATTAATATAATTTAAGCAGATATTAGTTAATGAATTGATTATAACTTTCTCTAATTCATCATAGTTATTAGAATGAGTTGTACAAAGTTTTTGTTTCATATAAGTCCTATAATAATTGCAAATTGTATAACATCTATTATCTTTTTTTCTTCTGGATTGTATGGATATTCGATGTCCACAATTACCACAATATAATAACCCATCTAATAAATGAATCTCTTTTTTTTCATTTCGCCCCTTATTTTTAGGCATTCTTTTTTGAACTTCATAAAATATTCCTTTATCTATAATTGCTTCATGAGTATTTTCTACAACTATATAATCATTGGGATTATTTTTAATCACTTTTTTCACTTTATAATTAACTTTACTTCTTCTATTTTGTACCATATCACCAATATACATTCTATTAGTTAAAATATCTCTTATGGTTTTTGAATGCCACTCTCCATATTTTAAATTGTAGTTATTTTTCCATTCAAAGTTATAGTATTGTGCTGGGGTTTTTATTTCTTCATTTGTAAGTTGTTTGGCTATTTTAAAGAATGATAAACCTTCTAAACACATATCAAATATTCTTTTAACAACAATTGCTTGTTCTGGATTTATTACTAAATGATTTTTATTATCTTTATCTTGATCATATCCAAACGGAGTTCTTCCTCCAACCCATTTTCCTTCTTTCATTTTTGCTTTTAAACTAGATTTTATTTTTTTAGATATATCTTTAGCATACATATCATTCATAATAGCTTTAAATGGTGCAATGTCATTATTAGAATTATCTAAAAATGTATCTATATTATCAGTAACAGCTATATATCTAACATTATGTTCTGGAAAATACTTTTCGATTAAATTACCAGTACCAATATAATCTCTTCCAAGTCTTGACATATCCTTAGTAATAACCATATTTATTTTACCTAATTCAATATCAGTTAATAATCTATTAAAATCAGGTCTTTCAAAATTTGTTCCACTATATCCATCATCAATATAAATATCATATACTCTTAAATTATTTTCTTTAACATATTGAAGTAATAAGCTCTTTTGATTTGTAATACTCTCACTTTCTAAAGTTTTATCATCATCTTCCCTAGATAATCTTATATAAAGTCCAACATTATATATCTTATTTAAACTCTCTAACAACTTTTTCTCCTTTCTTGAGATAAATAAGTACATGATGATGGTACCTCACAATTTTCATTTTTACAAATCATTTGGATATACTTTCTTAATTCTTTGTTTAAAACTTTTATAAAAATATCATTTATATCATTGTTTTCATTATAGATATAATTAATTTTGTACTTATCCATATATTCTAAGCACCTCACTTAAACTTATGGATAAATCACTAGTTTTAGTAATACTAAATTGTATAATATTTAAATTACACATATATTTAGTATTACTTATAAGCACTCATTCTCTTTCTAATTATCATAAACATCATCTCCTTTTTGCATGATGCATGATACCTCCACTAAGAAATTGAGTCAAGTCATAAAGCATAGAAAGTTTTATCTATCATCCTAAAAATATTCATAATTTAATAAATTATAAAACAGCAGGATAAGAAAATTGTGTATCAATACATAGTTTTCCTTTTAAAATAAAGAAAACTATATACACAATTCTTATTTCGTACTTACAAAATTCATCCTACTATGTAGGATGGTATTAAGGAAATACCCTTATTTTATAATAATTTATGCCATAAAAAAACATCCTAAAATTCTTAAATTAATAAAATTTATAGGATGATTAAATTTTTTACTTAATATTTTTAACACTATCAAATGATGATATATAATCACTTACCCAATTATCAACAACAGACTCATCAATATGCAAATTACCTTGTCCAGTACCTAAGTTATGATTTATTTTTCTAGTTCCATGAAAATCACTACCTCCACTCATATACAGTTTTCTATCGTTACAAACACTTACTAAATAATCAGATTGTTCTTTTGTAAAAGTTGTATAAAAACACTCCAATCCATCTAATTCATAATTATTTATTATATTTAATAACTCATTTGCTATATTAGGAGAATAAGCAAAAGTATGTGCTAAAAAGGCAAGTCCTCCTGAATTATGTATCATTTGTATTGCTGTTTCTAAGCTAGGAAACAATGATGATTCATCAACATATAATGGACTTTTAGGATTATATACTTCATTCCTAGTAAATCCACTAGCTGTATTTATCGATTCTTGATTTAAGAAAAATTTATAATTTTCAGGATGTTTTTTTATTTCAATAGCAAATGCTGGTCTACAAGATTCAACTTTTGGATCAAATTTAATATTATTTTCATCAAATATTACTCCTATGGCATTATACCTATTTTTTATTAGATCATATTCTTTTATTTGTTTTTGTTCAAATGAAAGTACATTAGCATCTAAAAATTTCTGCATAGTTTCTAAATCAAAACCATAACCTAATACCTCTATTGTTTCTCCCTTGTAAGTTGTAGTTATTTCAATTCCTGATATTATTTCTCCTTTAAACCTATCTCTTATATTAGAATTTTGTAATTCAAAATGAGCTTGTATTGTATTATGATCAGTTATTGAAAGCAAACTCAAATTTAATTTTTGTGCTTCACTTAAAAGTTCATCTACACTAGAACTTCCATCAGAATATGTAGTATGTGAATGAATATCTACCATGTATAAAACCTCCTTAAAATTAATATCTTATTGTATTTCAAAATTTAATAATTCCTCACAAATCTTTTCATATAAGTCTTGTTCATGTTTAATAGTATCAATTAAAAACATTTTATCATTTTCATATTCTTTTAAACCTCTCATATAATAAGGTTTGTCATCATCTAATACAATAAATGGCATAATATTATTTCTTAGGCATTCTTTAAACATTATAATTCTACCAACTCTTCCATTTCCATCTCCAAAGGGATGAATTTTCTCAAATTTATAATGAAAATCAATAATATCTTCTAAAGTAATATTAGTTTTTGCATTATATTCAAAAACTAATTTATCAATTTCTTTTTCTACATCTTCTGGTGCAGTTGTATTAATAACATTAACAAGACCTATCATATTAGGAACTATTTTAAATCCTCCAACATTATATCTAGGATTTTCTTCATCACTAGTATTTCTTTTTAATATCTTATTCATTTTGATAATCATTTCTTTAGATAACTTATTATCAACATTATCTAACATATAATCAAATAATTTAAAATGATTCTTAGATTCAGTTAAATCATCTAATTTTATCAAATCATCACTCTTAGGAATAAAAGATGAAGTATCAAATATGGCTTCAGTCTGATCACTGGTTAACCTGCTACCTTCTATCTTATTTGAATTATAGGAAAAATTAACTTGTGAATAATGATATATATTTCCTTTAAACTTTGATTCTTTTTGGCTAATTAATTCTCCTTTTATTTTAGTTATATTCATTAATCTTACATCCTTTCATTATTTACTAATCATTATTTATATTTTTCATATACTCATATACCATATTTTTATAATCCAAAATAAATTTATTTTTTATTTTTTCTTCAACACAATCTAAATCTAAATAGGGAGCTATATCTTCAATCTCTGTCAAAAGAAGTGTTCCATCCTTAAGTTTAATAAAGTCAATTCTTTGAATACCATAATAATTTTCATTTAATTTAGAAAATTCATCTGCTAATTTCATTTCATTTTCATTTGGTTCATATTTTATTGCATCGGGATAAATTGGAACTTTACTTGGAATAAACTCTAGTGCATATTCGAATTTATCTTTTATATAATAAAATTGTACCTCAGATTGAAATTCCATATATGGTTGAATTACATATGAATCAGTAAAGTTTTTTTCTAATTGTTGTTTGTCTACTACCATTTGTCCTATTCCATCATAACTATCTTTAAGCTTTAATAAAATTTTATTACATTTATCTAGTATTTGTAAATCTTCAATATTATCGACAGTTGGAATGACGGGATAGCCATTTTTATATAAACGAACAAGATATTCTTTGCTCTTTCCATCATATTTACCATCAAAATTAATACGTGGGAGATTTTTATTAATGATTCTTAGTCGAAAATTAGATTTCTCTTTAATGGTTTCTATATTCGCATCAGTATCCCAAGTATTCCTTAACAAAAAAACATCAAATAAAGATTCAAGTTTTTCATCATAATTCTTATCAACTATCGCTACCTTATGACCATCTTTTTGAAAAGATCTAGCAAGCCATATATCTTCTAATTTTTCATCTGCATCTATATTACTAATCATTAAAATATTCATAAGTATCACCTTCTATTTCATTATATCACACAAAAAGACATTTAAATGCCTTTAAATTTGTACTTATTCTCTCTTTAAAACTTAGTCTGTCATAAATTATCATACTTGTGGTACTTCATAGTTAATGACACGATGACAACATCTTACTTGTGGGCATTCCATTACTGGAGGACACATCATATTTTGAGGCATTCCACAACATGAATTTTGAGGCATGCATCCACAAGATTCCATTCCCATATTCATTCCAGAACTCATATTTATATTCATTTCATTGATATTCATATCGGTTGCTTCTGGAAAATTCGCTGTATCCATACAACGGTTAAAATTCATAATACCATTTCCTTTCTAATTTATTTTATGATAAAAAGAAAATGTTGTTTAGGATAGAGAACTAAATCTTTTTTATTTTTTTGCTCTTGTTAAATATTTTTGGTATAATTATTTTAACATTATTTATAGGGGGAAATGAAAATGAGTCCATTATTTGTATCTAAAGAAAGAAAAAATATTTTAAGCAAAGAAGAAGTTTATGAACTTTTAGAAAAGTATAAAAATGGCGATAAAAGCGCCCAGGATAAAATCGTTGAACATAATAAGCAAATGGTTATCGATATTGCTTTGTCTTTTAAAAATTCTCCTTATGAACAACAAGAATTGATTGCTGTTGGTCTTGAAGCTTTATTAAAAGTTATTAAAATGTTTGATTGTAATAAAAATGTTTCTTTTGCCACTTTTGCTTATCCTGTCATTCGAAATGATATTTTAATGTTTATGCGTAATAATAAAAAGTTTCTAAATGATATAAGTTTATCTCAAAGTATTTTTAATTCTAAAAATGTGGGTGATGACTTAATTTACGAAGAGACTTTACCAGATGAAAAAGCATTTTTTGAAGAAAAACTTATTAATTCTTTAAATACCCCCCCCCCAGATTTAAAAGAACTTTTAAAAAATTCGATTCACTATTTATCTTTAAAAGAATATCAGGTTATTCGTTTAAGATATGATTTAGAAAACAATAAAATAAGAACCCAAAATGAAATTGGAAAAATACTCAAAGTCTCAAGAGGCTATATTTCAAGATTAGAATTAAGTGCAATTAAAAAAATTCGTGAATATTATAAAAATGAGGAAAAAAAAGAAATACCCGTCCCTTCAAAAAATACTGATTTTTCTTTTATCTTATTTCATCTTTCTAGTATTCATAAAAATTTAACTTTTCCTGTTTTTGCTAAACTTTTGTCTTTATTTCCAAAATGGGAACAAGATTTATTTATAAAACTTTATAATATTGATTTAGAAAAAGAAATGATTACAAAGCACAAAATAAAAACAACTGAAAATACTTTAAAATATGCTGAAATAATAGAAGATAATCTAAAAGAAATGTTTCTTTATTATGAAAAGATAAGAAAAGCAAAACAATTGACGGAAAAAGAATCTTTCGATAAAGTTAAAAAACATATGATGACTCGTTCTTTGCGATTCCAATTTCCAAATTTTACTCAAAAAAAATTATTAGAAAATGTAAAAAAATTAAAAGAAGAAGAACAAAATATTCTTTATTTACGCTTTGGACATCATTTGTTTTCTTTTCATGAATTTCCTAAAGATGGTACCAATTACTATCAAAAACTTTCTAAAGCGATTCAACATTTACATGAAATATTAGAAAATAAATATATTATTCATCCAAAATCAATTTTAGCAAAATATTCAAACTATTCTTTTTTAGATTTAGATTGCAAGATTAAATTAATGCCAAAGAAATATCAAGAGATCTTGTATTTAAGAAATGGTGCCTCATTAAACGACTATCATCCATATCCAAAATTTAAATCTTATACTTATTATTATCTTTTAAATCAAGAAGCTGAAACCTTTTTGAGTGATTTACTACATGATAAAAATCCGCAATTTGAAGAAAAGAAAACAATCATTACCACTTACACAAAAGAAGAATTAAACTATGCTTTACCTAGATTAAGAAAAATAGAACAAGAAGCTATTTACATTAGACATACTAAAAATTTAAATGTAACTTTACCATGGTCGAAAGAATTAAATGGTAAATCCGCTAGCTATTATGCCAATATTTATTTTAATTGTTATGCAACGATTGAAAAACTTTTAAAAGAACGTGAAGAAAAAAGAAAGTACATTCCTTTACTCGATTTATTAGGCAACTACACCTTTGAAGAGGTAAAAAAAGCCTTTCTTAATTTAAAGCAAGAAGAACAACAAATACTTTATGAAAGACATGGAAAAGATTTATTAAGTTTCTTTCCCTTTCGTACTCCTTCAAAAACGAATAAACTCGTCTATGAAAGTGCTTTAAGACATTTAAAAGAAATTCTTCGTTTTCAAAAATCGGAGAATACAAAAAGTATCGCCCAAAAAAAGCAAGAGCTTGTTTTACAAAAAACAACATTAATTAAAGATCAAAATAGAACATTAAAAAACGAATTATTTACACTTTTTTTCAAAAAATATAAAAGTATTCTTAGTGCACAAGATTTAGTCGATTTTATCAATGATTTATTTAAAAACGATGTTCGTGAAAATAAAGAGTATTATATTTTAAAATTAGATAGAGTCATCTTGTTACATTTAATAAATGTTTACAAAAATAATCCTTATAGTGAAAACTCCACTTTCATTTTACAAAAAGTTATTGATTTATTTTCTAGAATTATTGGAGATCACTATTCCTATCTTTCGAAAGAAAAAATCAAAAAAACGATTGAACATGTTTTTCTTTCTTATACAGGAGAAAATACTTTTGAAGAGGAAGTTATACAAGCTTTAAAAATCGTTCTATAGTTAACAAACTCTAAAAGTTTGTTTTTTTGTTAAATAAAAGAACTATTCTACTCTAGTTCTTCCATTTTTAAATAATTGGCTTCTTTGCTAAGTCCAGGCATGGTTAAAATTGATCCAAAGTAAACGGTAATAAAGCCCGCACCTTTAAACAATTTAATGTCACTAACGGTCATCGTAAATTCTTTAGGGTAGCCTAATTTTTTGGCATCATCGGTGATTGAGTATTGAGTTTTAGCAACACAGATGGGCAATGGATCTTTAATTAATTCTAACTTTTTTCTAGCTTTTTCAGTATAAATTATTTGTTTAGCTCCATAATTTTTTTGACAAAATTTATTTATTTTTTCTTCTAAGTTTTCTTCTAATTCATAAGTATATTGAGTTTCTTTTATCTCTTTTTTCGTTAAATTTACAACGATTTTAGCTAAGTCTAAAGAACCGTCACTTCCCTTTAAATACCCCTCACTTACTGAGAATAAAAGATTTCTGTTTAAGACATGTTCTTTTACAAATTCAATGTCTTCTTTTTTATCTTCTTCGTGTTTATTTAAAACGATGATTAAATTTTCACAATATTTTTGCATGTTTTCAATATGGTAATCTAAGTTACCAATTCCTTGTTCTAAATTGTTTTCTCCATTGTAGTATAAACTTTGCAAAGTGGTATTTATAACGACTAATTTAGGGGTTAATTCTTTATTGGTTCGTGAGACAATATCAAAAAATTTGACACCACCCATATCGCTTCCGAACCCAGCTTCAACAATGGTAAGCGGAAAATGAGTTATTGCGTATTTTAAAGAAATGACACTACAGGTCCCATGAGCAATATTTGCAAAAGGTCCACCGTGAACTAAGGCTAAATTGTTTTCTAAGGATTTCACTACATTAGGTTTGATAGCTTCTTTTAATAATAGCATTAAAGCATTTACACATTTTAAATCTTTGGCTAAAACTTCTTTTTTATCTTTGGTATAACCTACTAAAATGTTTCCTACTCTCCTTTTTAAATCTTCTTCATTTTTGGCAAGACCCAAAATAGCCATCATTTCAGAGGCGGTACTGATGTTAAAATGGGTTTCTTTATCATTTAAAATTAAGGTTCTTAAACTACGATCGTTTAAATCGAGACATCTTTCGTGCGTAATTTCAACAATCCCTAATTCATTTCCTTGGAATATATGATTGTCAATAATAGCACTTAATAAATTATTGGCGGTGGTAATAGCATGAATATCTCCTGTAAAGTGTAAATTGATATCCATTTCTGGAACAATTTTGGCTTTTCCTCCCCCACAAGCACCCCCTTTGATTCCAAAAACAGGTCCTAAAGAAGGTTCTCTTAAAGCAACAATGCTTTTATAATTGAGTTTATTTAAGGCATCGTTTAAGCTAATGGCTAATGTTGTTTTTCCTTCGCCATATTTAGTTGGAGAAGTTGAGGTGATGAGGATAATATTGCCTTCTTTTTGCGTTTCTAGTTCAAAGGATTGAATTTTAGCTTTATCTTCACCATAAAAACTCACATTTTCTAATTTATTTTTTTCAATGATTTCTTTTAAATTAATAATAATCCCTCTTTCTAAAATGGCAATTTCATATTCCCATTACTTACCATTTTCATCATTTTTTTCATTTCTTCAAATTGTTTTAGAAGTCGATTGACTTCTTCGACACTTCTTCCACTTCCTTTGGCAATACGCTGTTTTCTTGTCGCTTTTAATATTTCTGGATGACGGCGTTCTTCAGGAGTCATCGATAAAATAATCGCTTCAATGTGAGCCATATCTTTAGGGTCAATGTTGATATTGTTTAGTCCCATTTTTCGAGCACCAGGTAACATTTTTAATACGTTTTCTAATGGCCCTAATTTTTTGATTTGTTTGAAGGTGGTTAAAAAATCTTCTAAGTCAAAAGTCCCTTTTTTCATTTTACGAGCGGTATCATAGGCTTCACTTTCACTGATGACACTTTCTACTTTATCGGCAATGGATAAAATATCCCCCATATCTAATATTCTATTTGCCATTCGTTCTGGGTAAAATTCACTTAGACCGTCTAGTTTTTCACTGTCTCCGACAAATTTAATGGGAATATGGGTTAAATGTCTTATTGATAAAGCGACACCACCTTTGGTGTTTCCATCTAGTTTAGTTAAAACCGTTCCTGTTAAATTTAATGCCTCATTAAAACCATTTATGACATGAATGGCGTCTTGTCCCATCATAGCATCAATCACTAGAAGAACTTCATGAGGTTTTATTTTTTCTTCGATGTCTTTTAATTCTTGCATTAAAGCCTCATCGATTTGAAGTCTTCCTGCGGTGTCAATGATAATGTAATCAAAGTTGTTTTCTTTGGCGTATTCTATCGCATCGTTACTTATTTTAACAGGATTCTCCGTTCCTTCACTAAATACTTCAATATTTAAGCTTTTCCCAATGGTCATTAATTGATTAATGGCTGCGGGTCTATAAATGTCACAAGCGACTAAAAGTGGTTTTTTACTATGTTTTTTGCGTACTAAATTGGCAATTTTTCCAGCAGTTGTGGTTTTTCCACTTCCTTGAAGTCCAGCAAGCATGACTATTGTTGGCTTTTTACTTGTCTCTAATGGAACATAATCCCCTCCTAAAAGGGTAATGAGTTCATCTTTCACTATTTTTATAAATAATTCATCAGGTTTTAAACGTTTTGAGACTTCCGAACCTAAAGCCTTTTCTTTAATGTGATTGATAAATTCTTTGACTACAACATAATTTACATCGGCCTCTAATAAAGCCATACGTATTTCTCTTAAAGCATCCCCAATATTCTCTTCTGTGATTCGTCCTAAACCGCGTATATTTTTTATAGCGTTTGAAATGCGATCTCCCATGTATTCAAACATAAAGCACTCTCCTTACTAAAATTATTATAACAAATATTTCTTTTTATTTAAACTTAATGGCAAAAAAAACAATATTTCTATTGTTTAATCTTGATCATAATTATAAATTCCATGAATTTTTTCTAAATCTTCTGTTGGAATGTTTTCTAATATCCATTCTTTTTCTTTTCTAATTACTTTAAAATGAATGGTATAATTTGTTTTATAAGTATTTTTTTTCATTTTGTCTAATTTGTAATTTAAGTAATCGCTATAATCCTTAAATTCTTCCCGATGCATGTTTCGATAGTTTTCGGCTTCTTTTTGACTTTTGTATAAATCGTACACTTCTATATTAGCTGTAATAATGGCCTCATCTCCATTATACGTTTCAGCGGTCACATCAAAATTTAAATCTTTGTATTGCTTCATCATGATTTCTTTATATATTTTTCCTTGTTCTTCTGTTAATTCTTCATTTTTTATTAACTCGTCTAATTCCGCTAGTATTTTTTCGTTTTGATTTTTATATAGACTAAAATAATTTTTAACGACATCGCTTGGTAAATCGCTTCGACAGCCAACTAAAAAAAGTAATGTGACAACTATGAGTACTATTTTTTTCATTTTATCCTTCCTTATTAACCACTAATTTTGTGATATGATAGTTTAATTAAATCATACATGTTATTTAATTTTTCACTAAAATTTTTTTCTAACTCCGCATTCATTTCTTTATACATTTTTTCTAAACTGTTTTCAAAAATGTTAAACCATTCATAATACAGATATTTTAATTTGCTACGATTTTTTTCTTTATAAAGTAAATCGATTTCGCATTTTATCAATTTTTTTATTTTTTCAATCTGTCTTAATTCTTTTCTCACTTCGTATTTTTTGATTTTTTCATACTCAATTTTAACTTCTTTTAAACTATAAATCATTTCTATTAAATTCATTTCATCACTTACAAGTAATTTACTACGATTTATGACTAATCCTTCACTATTTATTTCTAAAGCTAGAGCGTTTTTAGTATCAGATATTAAAAAAACATTTTCTAAATTTTCATTTTTTTTGATAATGGTTTTATTTTTTATCTGTTCAATTAAATCTTGATTAAATTTGGTCTGATATTTTAAATTATCTTTTAAAGTTTTTGTACTGACTCGAAATAAAGGTATTTTTTTTATAAAATCAATGGAGTCATTTTCTTCCCATTCATAAAACTCATACAGCTCTTCATTCAAATTAAGAACGATGTCGTAATAGTAATTCATGTTTTATCCACCCTTTCATAGAAAACAAAATCACAAAAATCCCAATAAAAAATAAGACACATTCAAACCTTGTACTAATAAATTTAACAAAATTTGAAAAACTATACCCTATTGTTAATAAATTTGTGTAAAGAAAAATAAACATTAAGCCTGTACTGGAAAGAAAGATGCCTAAAAGTACTCCAATTATATTCATTTTTAACTCCTTTGTACTATTTTATTTCTTAATTCTCAAATTTATTATATAATTAAATAGGTGATGCTTATGAAATATATTATTTACATTATTTTAGGTATTTTACAGGGTTTTACAGAACCTTTACCTATCTCATCTAGTGGTCATTTATTTTTGTTTAAAAGTCTATTTAATACAGATTTAATGAATGATTTAAATTTTGAAATTTTTGTTAATTTTGGTTCTTTTCTAGCTATTTTTATTATCTTTTGGAAAGATATTATGACACTGATTCAATCTTTTTTTACTTTTTTATTTAAAAAAGAGAAACGTAAGGTCACAAAAAATGCTTTCAAGTATTGTCTTTTAATTATTATTGGTAGTATTCCTGTTGGAATTGCTGGCGTTCTTTTTAAAGACCAATTAGAGAATCTCTTAAATATTAAAATGCTCGGTATAACGTTTCTTATTACGGCGATAAGTTTGTTTTTCGTAAAAAATATAAAGGGTGATAAGGAAGATAAAGATATTACTTATAAAAATGCTTTGTTTATTGGTTTTATACAAATGATTGCTTTAATTCCAGGAATTAGCCGTAGTGGCGCGGTTTTAGTAGGTTGTCTTCTATGTAAGTTTAAAAGAGAAACAGCTTTAAAGTATACGTTTATGCTTTATTTTCCTGTCAGTTTAGCTTCTATGGTTTTAGGTGTTAAGGATTTTTTAGAGAATCCTATTAGTTCTAGTTTACTTATGCCTTATCTTTTAGGAATGTTATTTGCTATGGTGGTGACTTATTTTTCCTACAAATGGTTAAGTGAATTAGTAAAGAAAGGGAAATTATGGAAATTTTCGATTTATTGTCTTTGCCTATCTTTATTCATCTTTATTTATTTTAGATAATTTTAAAAACAGAAATAGAATTTTCTTATTTCTGTTTTATTTTTTTGTTTAACATCTATTTTATATTCTTTTAAGTTGTTTTTTTGTTTCAGTGCTATTCCTTATGCAAGTCAATTCTTTTTGATTGTAAAGCACTTTTTTATTAATTTTTTTTACAAAGAAGTAGAATTATAATTACTAATACTAATGATTTTAAAAAAACGATTGTTTTTTCTTATCATCTAAATGCCTTTTCACTTTAAGATTACTTTCGAAAAAAGACCCCTGAATGATTAAAAATAAAACCAGCATCCAAAATAGTAACACAAGTTATTTATTATAGATGGGAAAGATAAAGTGCCAAGAAAAAGCTTTCGACAAATTTCGCTTGATTATTTTAGAAGAAGAAAAATTTTTTAAAGTGTTTTTTTAGGAGAAATAATTTTATTGTATTCTTTTAAATAGTTTTCTATTAAAACAAACATTTTTTCTTCGTTTAATTTATGTGTTGTTTTTTTATATTCTCCAAATACATTTTTTTCTATTTTTTCCTCACTCTTTATCAAATCAATTCCTAAATATTCTAAATGTTCTACTAAATTATCATCGTATATAAACTTGCCTATATCATTTAATATTTCTGGGTTCATCATTACTTTTTCTTTTAGAGTACATGCGACTATTAATCCAAATATATAAGGTAAGCAAATCGTAGCATGTCTAAAATTTTCTATATAAGTTTGTTTTTGGTTTAGTAATTCTGATTTTAATGGTTCTTCTTTTTGTAATTCTTCTTCTATTTTTTCCTCTGTAATCTGATGATACTTGTTGTAAAGTTTTATCAAAATCATTTCAAAGTGAAATTGAGCCATCTCTAGTTGCATTAAAGCGCGTAATTAGTATTTCATTTTTATTATCTAATTCTTTTCTTTCTAAATAGTCATTTAATAAGAATTCAGCAAGTATCGGAGGTGTTTCAAATAAAAATTGAGTGCTAAAATATTCTTTCCAGTAATATTTATCTGAATCATATTCTTCTTCATAGGGTTGATGATATATTTTGTGCATATTTTCATGAACAATCACCCAAATATCTTTTAGCGTATTTGTTAGCGTTATCAGTACTTGACCATCGGTTGTAATTCCATTTACATGATATTTCAAATTATTCATTTCCTCTTTGATGACTAAATCATAAATTTCTTTACTTATTTCATTTGCTTCAAGTAAATCTTTTAATTTTTTAAGATTTTTTTCCACTTGTATTTTTAACATATCAAGCCCCATAAAATGATTTTTTTCTTTCAAATAGCTATTGTTTAAATATTCATCTAAAAGGTTTAATTCTTTAAAAAAGTCTTCCATTTTTTCAATTACTTTTCCATCTAGGAAAAGGTTTGATTCTTGTAATTCTATTTTTCTTCTAATTCAAAATAATCGTTTTTCATACTTCTCTCTTTTTAAAGTCTTATTCTTCATTTTCTAATTCTTTTATATCAACACTATTAATAGAATTAAATCTTTTGGTTATTTTGTCAGTGGTAATGTTTATTTCTCTAACGTCTTTAGAAACGGTATCAATACTTCTAGATAATTTATCCCAACGTTCTTTGTAATGGTCAAATTCAACAGATAATTTATTTAATTCTTCATGAATGACTTCTGCGTATTTGTCTCTTTCCATATTTTTTAAAATCATACTAATAGTCGTTAAAGTACTCATGAGCGTAGTGGGACTCGTTATCCAAACTTTCTTCTCATAAGCTTCTTTAATTAAATCAGAGTGATAAGCATTAAGCTCAGCAAAAATGGCTTCAGCTGGTAAAAACATAATAGCTTCACCCGTTGTTATACCTGGAATAATGTATTTGCTATGGATGGCTTCAATGTGCTTTCGAACGTCTAGTTTAAATTGCTTATAAGCTAAGTTTCTTCTTTCTTCTGATAAGGTTCTATCTGCCATTTTTTGATAATTTTCTAAAGGAAATTTTGAATCAATACAAATGGTCCCTAAGGGTGAGGGTGCATACAATATGGCATCAGCAATGCATCCATTTTTTAATTTAACTTGGGTGTCGTAAATTCCATTTTTTCTTTCTCCAAAAACACTATTTAAAATGTAGTTTAAATTGACTTCTCCAAAGATGCCTCGTGTTTTTTTATCGGTTAAGACACTCTGTAGTGAAACAATGTCTGTTGAGAGACTGTCTATTTTCTTTTGAGCTTCATCAATTCTTGAAAGTCTTTCTAAGATACTTGTGAACGTTTTATTCGATTTTTGAAAATTTACTTCTAATCGTTCATTTACTCGGTCATTTAGATCATTGATTTTATTGTGAAGTTGGTCATTTAAATGTTCAAAGTCGCTTTTTAAATCATTCGAAAAATTTAATTTAAATTCTCCGATTTCTTTTGTTATATTGGTTTCAAAGCGCCCTATCCTTTCGGTAAAATCTGTGTTATTTTTTCTTTGTATTAATAAAATAATCTCTAATATTAAGACAGCAATTAAAAGTAATAATAAAACGTACTCCATAAAAACTCCTATTCTATATTTAATTTCTTACTTACTATTTTACTACAAATGTAAGAAGAAACAATAAGAATTATCACTTTTATTAATGCTACAGGATGCGTTAACGCTTCAATCATACTGGTTCCGACAATTCCCCAAAAAAGAACTAAAAATATTTTTCCGATACTTAATGAAGTTAAAAACTTTTTAAAAGACATTTTTGATAAGCCGGCACAGATGTTTACTAAAAAAGCTGGTGTAGCGGGTACAGCAATTAACAGTGTTAACTGTTCGCATTTTAGATGATTGATCCTTTCCATCATTTTTTGAAATTTGGAGTGTTTTTCGATTTTTTTAGTAAACCAATGACGCATTTTTTTTCTAAATAAGAAAAAAGAAAACAAACACCCTAAGACTGTAAAAAGCCAAGAAAGAATAAAGCCAAAGATAGGACCAAAATAAATAAAGTTAATGGTTATAAAAACAAATAAAGGAAGTATGGGTGCCATGGATTCAAAAAGAATTAAAAAACATGCTAAGATGGGCCCATAAATTCCTAAATTTAATAAAAAACTATTTAATAAATCACTTAAATTTGATAAAATTTCAAACATACTACATCACTTTTATAGTATACCACTCGTTTTTCAAATTATTTATTTTTCAATTTTTTTATTTGTAAACTTTTGTTAAACTTTTTCTTCAGTTTTAGTTACTTGAGTCACGTCATAACCATAAAATTCTAAGATGCTTACTACTTTTCGACTGTGTATTCCTTTAGAGCACATAATGTAATATTTTTTATTTTTATTTAATAGTTGTTTATAGTTTAAAAGCAATTTTTGATAAGGGATGTTTATACTTCCTGGATATGGATTCTTATTATAGGTTAATTCGTCGGAAAGATCAATTAACGTTCCCATCGTAGAATTGTAAACATTTAAATCAATTCTTTTCATTAAAATCACCACTATATTATATGATTTCTTCTATAAAATACAAAGGACAGTGGCTTAAAAAATAAAAAAAAGATAACATTTATTTTGTTATCTAATTAAAGAAATCATCAAAGAATTCATCGTCTGAAATGACGTTGTCGTTTACAATCACGCTATCCGAATCCACATTTATTTTTGGCTTTTCAGTAGTTTGGGAGGCTTCTTTATTCACTTCTTCTTTTTTTTCTGAAACGGTTTCTTTTGTTTTTTCTTCTATTTGTTGTTTTTCTTCCGCTTTTTTCTTCTCAAGTTCTTTTTCTCTTGCTTCTTCTTCATCTAATTCTTTAAGTTTCTTGTCTATGTCCGCAATCATTCGATCAATGTCTTCATTGGTCATCGGTGCATTTTTAGCAAAAGGATTGGGCATGTTTGAGTTATCCATGAACGGATTACTTCCTGATGTTGGAAATGGAGGCATCCCACTTGGACTGGTATTTCCTGGAAAAGGTGGAAATCCGCCGAATGGCATTCCCGTTAAAGGATTGACATTTTTATTGTCTCCCATATCGTTCATCATATTTTTTCTTTTTTCTTCTGTTACAAACTTTTTAATGTCAAACAACTTTATTTCTTTGGTTTCACGATTAGGAAGTTCAGCCATTTTTCTTTCTATTCCCCAATCTATTTTAAAATCAGGTTCTAGCTTCGTCTTAAAGGGATCCATACGTAACCTTTTAATGATGACTTCAAAAAGTTTCATTCTTTGTAAGTCAGTTACGGTTACAAGAGGTGTAGAGGCGGTTTTATCTTTATCCTTTGATTTGACTTCCCCACACATTTTACTAATTTCTTCAAGAGCTGCCATTTCTGTACTGATTAAGTAAACTAAATTACCACAGTTTCCTTTGATGACTTCAGCCACTTCTTTACCATAAACGTCATTTAATTGGGCAAAGTTTTGGATGATAAAGGTAAAACGAATATCACGACTACGAGCTGCTGAAACCATGGAATCCACATCTTTTAAAGGTGGCATGTTGGCAAATTCGTCTAGAATAAAATTGGTACGAAATGGTAATTTTCCACCCATTTCTTTTGCCACATCAATTAAGGTTTCATAACATTGTTTAATGAAAATGGTTAATAAACTATGATAAGTCGTTTTCTCATCATGAATAATCATGAATACAGCTGTTTTTTCTTTACCAATACTACGCATATCAAAGTCACTATAAGAAAGCATTTCACTTAATATTTCACGTGAGGCAAAGGTTCGTACCTTTTGTCTAAAGGTTGAAGTAATTCCACCTGCTGTATCTTTTGGAGCGTTAATGGTTCCAGATGCAAAGATGTAAGCACTTGAATCTTCACCTTTTAAATGAAAATATTCTTTGATGTAAGTACTGGCTGCAAATCTTTCTTCTCCTACAGAACTCATATAGTTAATCGAGTTCATGTTCACTTCTTCTTCTTCGGCGTCCATAAAAAGACCTAATGCCAGTCCAGAAAAGTAATCCGCGGCACTGTTTTCCCAGAAAGGCTCCCCTTTATTATTGGGATCTTTAACAATGTTTAAAGCGACGTCGTCTAAGAGTTCAGTGGCTTTGTCTACGTTTTTATCTTTATAATATCGATACGGTAAAGTCAATGGGTTCCATGCATTTCCATTAGTAGGATCACGAAAGTTTAAAACTATAATGTTGTAACCTTGTTCTTTTAAATATTCGGCACTGTATTTATAAATTTCGCCTTTGGGATCAGTGATAACCATACTTTCGCCTTTTTTAGCCAGTAAGTTTACCATTGGTTTTACAACGGTTTCTGTTTTACCAGATCCAGTTGAACCAATGACTAAATTATGGTATTCACCATTATCGACCCAAATGTCTTTTCCTGTGTTAATTAATGGAATTCCAGCGGCATCGACAACTTTAGAGGTAGAGGTTACATGGCTTACATTTTTTGCTTCTTTAATTTCTTTGTCTTTTGCCCATCTTGAATAGCCTTTTTCCTCTTTATCTTTTACTTTTATGCCTATTCCATGTCCTTTTTCACGATCAAAAATATACGAAGAAACAGAGGTGAAAATAATTAATAAAGCGATGAAAAACATGCCAATGGTTAATATTAAATTATCTCCGATAAAAGCAGGAAAGGGATTTAATCCAGTAAATTCTCCTTCATTAAAGAATGAGGTAAAATTACTTACGGCAATACAACATAAATATAATAAAAAGATACAAAAAATTAAAAAGACAAAAAAATCTTTTGATGATACTCTAAATTTCATTTTTCATTCCTCCGTTTTTTCATACTATTATACCTTAAAATTTTCTTAAAAAAAAGAAAAATCTTATTTTGTGATGGCTACAGTATAATCTAAAATATTTTTTTCGACAAAATGGTATTGATAGTTATTTTTATCTATAATTATATAGACTCTATTACCTACTTCATTTGTATTTTGAACGCAACTTTTTATTTCACTTACTAAATAATTGTTTTCATAAAATTTTTCAAAGTTTTCTTTTGTATTATAATTCGTTGTATATTTATAGGCTTCATTTTTGGCGATTTTATCAAAATAATCGGCCATATATATTGAACAGATACGTTCGGTACTGATTAATTCAATTTGTTTTACTTGATTGAAACCATTTAGAGAAATTGTTTTGTTAGAACTAAAGTCTTCTTCCTTTCTTTCTTCATTTATAGGTTCAATGCTACATACCATGTTATCATAATCGACATATAATAAATATTTTACATTTTCTTTTACAAGAGTGGTTTCATCATAGCCTTCATTTAAAATATCCCCTTCTGTATAATAGACGGTAATATTTTCATTTATTTGATACGATTTCGTTAATTTAGCTTTATAATAATCTTCATCATTATAAAAAGGTATTTTCATTTCTAAATTATTGCTCGTTATGTTTTGTTCTCTTTTATAATCTTCATCTAAAATATTCAAAATGCCTTCATTCTTTTTTTCAATGGTATAGTTAATTAAAGTATTAATATTATTGTTTACAAAATAGAATATGTTGTAATTTGTAACTCTTGTAAATTGTTTTTCATCAGGTTCTACAATAGGTGCTGAAGGTTCTGTTCTTTTTCTATTTATAGCAAATAAAGTAATGATGACAATGACGAAAAATATAAATGAAACAATTGCTAATTTATATAAATCTTCTTTTGATAATTTTTTCATTTTCCACTTCCTTATTTACAGCCATTTTTAACGTATTGGTAATGTTTATCTGCTACACCATTTGTTCTTCTTACCACACAATTTTTTTGAGCTTCTTCAGTCGTTCTTCCTGGTACTTCATAGTAGACACAGAAGTTATAAGAAGCATCACTTGGCGTTGTTGAATTAATTAATTTTACATTAGCAGTACGGTAACCTGTATTTAATTCGCTAACTGCGAACGCTACTTGCACTTCCAGAGTATCGTAATTTTTTAATGCTTTTAAATTTTTTTGACGTCCAGCTCGCCACTGGAATAAACCATAAGCTCCTATTCCTCCCCCACTTGGATTAAAGGCATTTGGTCTAAAACCTGATTCGCCTTCAGCGTTCGCCATCATACCTGCCACTTGAACGTCTCCATATCCTGCTCTTTTTAAAGCAAGACATGTGATTTGTTTGTTATCACCGCCAATAATTGGATCTAGAGGTAAACTGTTACTACCTCCGCAATTCGTTGGCCTTGGTTCCACTTTAGAAACGTAGTTTTCAGGATTTACACGTGTGCCGTTTTCCATAACTTCAAAATGTAAATGTGTACCTCGAGTATCATTTGGACCAGTCGGTTTTCCTTTACTACCACCTACGTTTCCAGTGTTTCCTATTTTTCCAAGTACTTGACCTTTTACGACGGTTTGACCCACAGAAACATTAATTGAATACATATGTGCATAGCGAGTTGAAATTCCATTTCCGTGATCTATGACTATGTGATTTCCCCATTTACTTCCACAAGCATAATCTCCTGTAACGCAGCCATTTTTTACTTCTTTAACCGTTCCTCCGGCCATTGCAATAATATTTACAGCTCCTCGCCCTCTTCCTCCAGCAATATCTATTCCTTTATGATTAGTTGAAGCACCAGAAATTCCAGTATCTCTTCCTCCAAATCCAGAAGTTATCGTTACTGTTTCTGGAGTACCTAAAGCTACTTCAACTCCATTTTCAATAGTCGTTTCGATACTTCCTATCGGCCAAGTATAACAACCATTACCATTAGAACCAACTATTGGACCAGTAATTGGTTTTTTATCAGATGATTCATAGTCAATTGTGTAATAATCAATATCGCGACCATAATACGTTTCTAAAATTCGATATAAATCATAATCGTAGTCCTCATGCTCTTGTAAATATTTTGCTCCATACAGACTTAGCGAAGCTAAAAACTTAATTTCTGGAACTTTTTCTTTGGGGATTTCTACTCCTTTTTTATCTTCTAAATCATCAACCCATTTTGCAGGGATAATTTGTTGCATTTCATTGTTTTTATGCATCATATGATAAAAATATTTATGTTTATAATTTGAATCATCTTCTAATATTTTTTTCACATAACTAAACGTATCATATAAAGCTTCGATTATATGTCGATTTCTCCCAATCATTAATCCCTGAGTATTTGATACGGCCTGACTTATTTCTGCATATTTTGGCTCATTACCCGTTAATTCTATAAAACTTTTTGCTTGTTCATTATAGAATTTAAGAACAACACAGTTATCGGGCAAAGTAGCAATCAATCTACTTCTAGCTGCTACAGCCATAGCCTCATATACAATTTCATTATCAATATCTTTTGCTTGATTATTATCATTCCAAACAATTCCAGTTATGTAAGTATCATAACTATATTCTTTATATTCCCACCTTTTTATTTTATTTTCATCTTCATAGTCCAAATCAACTAAATTTGGATCTGTAATCGGTTCATAATCCTTATCGTCTTTATGAGCAGTGTAGTATGCCTCACTTTCCCATGTAAGGAATACTTTACCATAAGAAGGTGCTTCAACATAAAAACTTGGTTTAGGGTGTCCTACCCCATTTAAATCATAATTCATTGCATAAATTAAAATACCTATCATAATTATAAAGATAATCAGAAAACCCGCTAAGATATAGGGATGTTTTTTTATTAAATCTAAAAATCCTTTTTTCGCATGAGCTTTTGCATTCTCTAATGGTGCGGTTATTTTTAATGGATTTAAAGAAGTTGGCTTTGCTATTTCTTCTATTGTATTCGGCTCTTCAATCACATCTTGACTGATTTTTTTTAATTCATCACTAGATAAAGAGGAATTTTCATTTGCTTCCTCTTTTTCAACTTCTTCTGTTAATTCTTCTAATGCTTTTTCTTCCTCTTTATCCACTTACTTCACCTACTTACTATAGTCCTCCACCTGATCCAAAGGAATCCAGTTCTTCTTGCGTGACAATTACATTTATTCTCATTCGTCTATTTCCACAAATAAATAGTGCTTCCCCTTGATTGTAATATTTGATACTTTCTTTTTCCGCATCATTTAAATCAATTAGTTGTCCTAAATCATCCGTCGCTTGTTTTCTTAGTCCCATAATAAGATAATAAGATGCATTATCAAATATGGCTTTACCATGAACTAAAACATTAGGGGATGCAAAGTCGGTGGGCTGTTGGGTAATGATAATGGTTCCTGTGTTGTATTTACGACTTCTTCTTTGAATTTGAGCTAAAAATTCTGCACCCAACTCATTTCTTGTTGCCATTAAGACATGGGCTTCATCCACACACATCACGGTATCTGTTTCTTTATCTAAACAAAGTCCCCAAGCGTATTTTAAAATGTTAAAGAATAAAGCGTTTTTAATGTTTTCATCACTATTCATAAGTTCTCTTATGTTAAATACGATAAAGTCACTTTGAATACTTAATGTTGTATGCCCAGTAAAATAATATTTTAATTCTTTTACAAGTGGCCTTACTTTTAATTCAAGACGTTCCATAACATCTTTTTCATGCGTTTTTTCAGGCATAGATAAAAGTCTACCTTTAATGGTTGCATACACATCATCAAACGTTGGGTAATCGCTCGCTGTAAATTTTGTAAAATCTGAATCGTAGTCAATTTTGTAACGTTTATAAGTATCTTGTACCACTTCACTAAACATAGTTAAGACATCTTCTTCAATGGATGGTGAATAGTACTTCATGAATGCTTTTAATTGTTGTAAGGTTCTTGTAAGAACTGTATACCCTAGTCCTTGCTCTATTTCTTCTTCATCGGCATCGACAACAATTTCAAGTGGGTTAATCATCCCGAATTCTCCACCTTTTCCTAAATCCAAGAAATCTCCACCGACGTTTTTACACATTTCAGAGAGTTCACCTTCTGGGTCAATACAAACGACTTTATAACTATTTCTTAAATGTCCTCTAATTAATAATTTGGCCGCTGTAGATTTACCACTACCACTGGTTCCTAAAATGATGATGTTGGCGTTGTTTCGATTGTTTTCTTTTTTTATCTTATATAAAAATTGATTAAATAAAACCACTCCACCAGAAAAATCGACACCAAATAAAATACTGTTTCCTGGATCTTTAATGCTATCAAAGATAAAAGGATACATAGCTGCCACTGTAACCGATGGAATTGGAGTTCCTACTCGATTTTCGATGTCTTGTTTTGGGAAAATTGGTAATATTGATTTTAAGACTTTTTCTTGTTCAAACATTAATGGAATACCACGCATTCCTAAACCATCTAAGTAATTACGAACTTGCATTTTCTTCATTTCTAATTCTTCTTTGTTATCCGCTGAGATAAATAAATGCATTTGGAAATCGAAGATTCTCGCTTGAGTGGCTGCAAGCATTTGAATGAATTGTTCTAAAGATTCGTAATCTTGTCTAATTCTTTCTTGAATGGTTTTATCATTTTCGGTTTGATATCTTTGTTTTAAATCCGCTATTTCTTTGTTTAACATTCTTTGTAATGTAGAAAATTCAATTGGAATATGTTTAATCGCTATTTTTACACCACTTATATTGGTGATATTCGCTAAGTAGCCTTCTCCAATGTATTTTGGATACGTTACGACGGTTAAAATGGTACAATATTTTCCACTAATCATCATTTCAGTTGGTTTAAATTCAATCCCTTTTGGGGCTAATTGTGATTTTATATTCATTCTGGCATCACCGTTCCTAAAGTTGTTGCTTGTCCCCCATTAAAGAAATTGTCGATTAACATTCTTAAATCGTTATTGGATACTTGTGTGGAATTTAAACTACACATTGATAAATTACTAATTAAATTATGAATTCTTTTTTGAACAATTTCTAATTTTTTCTCTTTAAATAGAATAAAATATTCGGTATCTACCACACTGTATTCTTGACTCATAAACATATTCGCTTTATTAATGTCTTGGATAATGAGTTTTCTAATGGCACTACTTGTTGAGTTATTGTATTGAATTTGTAGTTGCGATAAATGAACATTAATATCAACAGGTCGATCTGCCACTATTAACCAAAATTCATAATCCATTGTATTATAAAAATTTCTTAGATTATAAATTACATTGTCTTGCGTTCCTTTATCTAATATGAATATGTTTTTAGGAGCAATTTTTACTCCTGTTACGTATTCACCAGAGTCTAACTGAATCATACCATTCATGATTTGTTTTATCGGTACCCAATCTTCTGTATATTTACTTAAATTTTTTTTATTTGCCATCTTTAATACACCAGCCTTTCCAATATAACCTTTTTCTTCCTAAGGTAAACATGATAATATTTGTAAGCAATTGCAAAATATTATGATAATTTGGCACAGGAAGTACTAAGAACGCAGCTATTAATGCTGGTGAAAGTATCAATAGCAAGGCTCCCATATTTACTTTATTATTAAAAACAAATAATAAAGCGAGTGTTATGGTACATCCTACTCCAAAAATAATTAAATCAACAGGTGTAAAAAAACCTAATATTAATTGTGATTTTTTAGAGTTTGCTGGTATCAAATAATTACTTTTCATCCCTTTTTATCCTCCTTTTTTATCTTCTATAATTATTACCTAAATAAGGAATTATTTTAATTCTTCTATTAGCTATTTGATTTCTAATATTTTTTAAATCTTTAACAGTCCAATCGCCGTGACTTACAAAATTCATAAATGGCTCAAATCTTGCATTACTATTTATGATAACTTGAAGTTCGGTTAAGTGTTCTTGCAATTCACCTAATGTTTTTGATTTTAATAATTCATTTTTAGCTTTTATTAAAATAATTTCTAATTGTTCTAATAAATAATCAATTCTTTTTAAAATTCTTTGATAGTCGAGTTTTGTTTTGGCTTGGGCTAAATTTCTTTTAGAGATAATAATTTGATTATTTAATTCTATAATTTCCACTCTTATTTTCTTGTAAACTTCAGAATAATCGTTTAAACCGTCTTCTTTGGTATAGTAATCCAAAAGATTTTCAATGCTCTCTATTTCACTAATAGCTAAAGAATAAGCTTCATTTTCTTTTTGATAATTTACACTATTATTTGTTGCAAAATCAACTACTCGATTAAATAACACCATAATGTACTTCCTTAACTATTATTATTTCCATTACGTCTTGCTTCTTCTTGACGATATTCGTTAACGCGTGTATTGACATTTGTTTGGGCTGTTCCAGCAAATTTCTTAACCTCTTCTGCAATCTTTCCAATATCATATGCTGTATTTCCCATAACAGCCGTTGGATCCATATTTCTTATATTATTTATGTAACTCTCGATATCCGTTTTCCATGTTTGAACATCAGAATTTGCTAAATCTTCAGCAGTTAAATTACGTAATATTGCATCCAAATTATTTTTAAGTTCAGTATTATGTTTGGCAATTGCTTCTTGAACAGGTCCTGATATATAACTTCTATTAACATCACCATGAGTTGTAGGATCCGTTGCATCTAAATTAACACCATTTATATATTGTTGAACCATTTTCTTCTCAATTTCTTGTCTCGTATTACGTAATTCTGTAATTCTTTCAGCTACAGTGGCAGCGTCAGAATTTCCATGATCATCTACTCCAGTGCTTTTAATTGTTTCAATTAAGTTATCAAGTGTAGCTAAATTATCAAAACCATTAATGGCTGAGGTTAATTTATATTTTAACATATTGCTTTCCTTTAATACTTCTGCCTTAGCGGCTTCTTCTAGTGCTTTACGAGAACTAGAAACAGCTCCTACACGTTCACTTTCTTGTTTTAAACCTTCTAAACTTGAGCCTATACCGAGAAAGTTTAGAGCTGAATGCCCAAAGTCTTCTACATGACCTGTAAGAGCTCCTATGTACCCTCCATGAGATGCACGATAATTTTCTCTTTTATCTCTGGCTTTCGTAGCTTCTTGAATACCTTTTGAGGTTGCATCTCGCATTTCTTTAAAGTTTTTCGCTTTAAATCCGCCTTGAATATTTCTTGCTCCTCCGCTTACTGTTCCGGCTGCTGTACTAAGAAGACCACTTCCAACGGCGAGCAATTTATTTTTAAACCCACTTGCTTCTTTAAAATTGTTATATCCATGTGTAAAATTTCGAATTCCGGTGGTAGCAGCACCCCCAGCCATTGCAGCTAATCCAAAGGCTCCTCCAGCTGCTAATTTGCCACCTATACCTAGTTTTATATTTCCTGAATCAATTCCTGTTATATCACTAATCATTTTTGGTGCTTGCTTAGCCGCAGCAAATAAGCCCATGACCACGATTACTTTTCCTAACATTCCTAGACTTGAAAAATCATTTGGATTAGACTCTTCTGATTCATTTGCTAATTTTTGAACGTTTTCTTTTTGTAAATCTTCTTTATTTTCATATTTTATTTCCAAACTGTTGGTATTTGTTTTATCTTCTATATTATTCAAATTACTTAATTGAACTGCTAATTCTTGATTCTTTACTTGATATTGATTTAAATAATTTTGATTTGTTGTTACATTGGAAAGTTGAGTTGAATCATTTTGGGCAAAAATAAGTGATACAAAAAACACTACTATTAGCATAATAAAAATTCGTACATATACTTCTAAATAAGTTGCTAACGATCCTTTCACCCAATTATCAAACACTGATTTTTTTTCTGGTATGATTCGCATTATAATTGGAATTGGAGCTAAAATTTGATAAAAAGCTAATTTAACGACTCGAACGCCTAAATCTAAGCTGAAGGATACTAATACGTAACATAAAAACATGCCACATAGAGTGCTAACAATTGGCGTGTAAGTGGCAAGTACTATATTTCCATCACTATCTGGAGCAGCATCTTGTTCATGAATTTTTTCTGCAAAATCTGTAATATCCATAAAAGAAGCATTTCCTACTACTAAATCCTTTTTAAAATCATTCCATTTTTGAGTACTTTCGCCTTCTATATTAGCATTATTTGGATTCAAAAAAGCATTCAAAGTATTTAAAGCCGCTCGATTTCCATGTTTAGTAATATAATTAGGATCATTATTTTCTGTATCTTGATTTAATATAATTTTATCTAGAATATGGTTATCAATTATTAGTCGTTGTAGTCTAAAAGCCTGGGTAAATATAACTGGTAATACACCTAATAGCACTAATGATATAACTAAATTCGTTACTATTTTAGATGTGTTTTTACTAAAATCATCAGGATTAATTAAACTTTTTAAAAATGAATAGGATAAATAGAAGAGCATAAACACACCTATAATTACTAAAAATTTATTTACAATTTCACGATAAGTTCCCTCAGTTAAAAATTCTACTCTAGCTAAAGTTTCAAATACCCCAAAAATTTTACTAACTGCCCAATAAACTACTCCATCAATAAATAAGAAAACTCCTGGTAAGCCATATTCAAAAACGCTTAATGGATTAATCATTGATATAATCATAATTTTAAACCTCCTTATGTTCCTAAATCACAAACTCCAAATTGCACTCCAGCTAAATTTAGAAAAAATTCTAAAATTGTTGGTAATACAAAAATCAAAACACCAATCATTAATCGTTTTACGAGTTTATTTGCAGCTTTTTTTACTTCCGCATCATCCTGTGCAGCTAATGCTTTTAAGAAATCAACAATTGCATAGCCTAAAATAAGTATCGGTACAGCAAATTTCAATAAATCATATATTTGCTTTAAATATTCTCCAAACTCATTTGCAAAGATTCCATTACAATCTACATCGCCAGAAGGCTTGGGTGTCGGTTCTTCTTGGACTTCGTTATTATCTCCTGTAATTGGATTTTCAATGTCTGTCTGATTTGAATCATTTTCATTACTTTTTCCAACAATTACATATGCCCGCTGTAGTCTTTCTCCAAATGGTTTTAGTGACCAAAAATTACCTACCCACTTTTTTTCTAAGTATATGTATGATGGACAAGAAATTCGACTATCTTTTACTGAAAAATATTTTCCTTGTGTTGTTAAATACCTAATTCCATCTCTTGGGTCTAACATATAATAGTATAAATCCCCTACTTTTTTTGCTCCAATATCTAAATCTTTATTGCCAAAGGGCTCATGCGTACTTATGTAGTAACTTGGACCATCTTTTTCACTTTTATATTCACATATATCGCTTGTTTTCTTTACTAATGCTGCTTGAAATTTTCCAACAAAGTTATTATCAGTTTCGTCATTTTCTTCTTTTTTCACTCCGATAAGGTTGGGAGAACAATAATTGGGTAATAATGGTTCTGAAGCTTGACATATTTTTTGACTAGGATACACTCTTTTTCCCATTCCTGTTCCGTAATATAAAGATACACTAGGACAAGAATTATCATCATTTAAATATATTTCATTTTCTGAAATTTTCATATACTTATCATCACTTATTAATTTTAATTTTTTAGATCCTTCGTATTCTTCTATAAGGACAAACTTTTCATTTAGATTATTATCGTTCATTTCGTATCTACAGCTTATTTCTGCTGCAGACACTTGTGATGAGTACATAAAAATTATTATAATTATGAAAAAAAATAAATTTTTTTTATTCATGAAAATCCCTACTTTTCTTTTCCTCAGTTCATTATACCAATAAATTCTTTACTTTACTAGCAAATTAGTCTTCAACTTGGCAAGAAGTTGGTTTAAATATACATTCTGAACAATCTATAAAATGGTATTTTTTAGGAAATAATCCAAATACAAAATTAATAATTGTGGGTAAAATAAATATTACTACTCCTGTTATTATTCTCATAGTTAATCTTTTTATTGCTTTATTTGATGCTTCATTATCGGAAGAAATTACTACTTTTCCAAAATCAACAAAGCCAAATACGATTAGTAATAAAGGTACGATAATTTTAACTACTACTAAAAGTCTTCCTACAAATCTTAAACTTTTTTTTACTTCATTATTTTGGCATATTTCTAAAGATACTTCTGTTTCATCAGCACCAGTTTGATAATTTACTTTATCTTTTAGATACGAACACACATTATTTTTATTATTAGGGTATTTACAACTTCCAGCACAATAATAGTCTATTCCGCCTTTTATTTTATCATCAAAACATAAAAAATTATACAAATCTTTTAGAGTATTTAAATCTGATATTCTTCTAATATCTTCATCCATACTTCTAAAATTGTCCCCTCCTGGTGTAGCTGTATCTAAAAATATATCTCCACAATCACTTCTAATATCCGTTCCTTTGACATAACGAGCGTATCCATCTCTGTCAACTAAAATATAATTCACTCCATCATATTTTGTCTGCATCGTAGTTTCACTAAGAATTGTGCTTTGATAATCACAAACCCATTGGTTTTCTGATCCTTCACTAAATTGCTCGCCTTGACAAGCTCCTTTACAAGAGCTTTCTTCAGGTATCAATGTAAATATTTTTTGAATAAAGTTTCCATTATTTGAAAAATCGATTACATCTATTTTATTATTTTCATTTACATAATATAATGCATATTTAGGACAATCATAATAGCCATCTGCTGTCATAAAACCTTTTTCTAAAAGATATTCTCCCATGTTCGGTACAATGCCGTCTGGAATTCCTCTTCCTTGATCATATAATCCATCGGTTTCATACCTATCTAGTTTTAAAAAACTAATGGTATAACCGGAAGAATATTTACAACTCACTTCTACTTTTTTATCTTGAGGATCTGAGTTAGGAGTAATGGGTACACCATTTTTCGTAGTCGCAGCTGAAACTGTTGTTACAAAAATGAATACTAAAAACACTGTATATAAAAACTTTTTCATTGTATCACCAAATTTTCATACCTTAATTATAACAATAAATTAAAAAAATAAAAAGGCTAAAATTTTATATTTAAGTTCCGGCAAAATTTTAAACCCCATCTAAAAAGGAGAAAAGTT